>DAOTYK010000209.1:0-18227 GCA_034434855.1 Thermomicrobium sp. | reverse complement strand
CAGTCGGTCACGGGGTCGGTGACTTTGACCGCCGATGCCTGCTCGTCGCGTCTTCCGGAGACGTGCCGACGGGGCACTCCTCGCCCGCTCCCAGAGCGCGCCCATCTTCTGGGACTGATCGCGAACACTCCCGCGCTGCTCGCTCCGCGCGCCGCCACAGCGCTGGAGCGACCATGGACACCGAGCCGTCAGCGGAACCGTGCGCCCGTTCGTGACGCGCCGGGGTACGTCCCGCGTCACGGTTCTGACGCCCGCGAATGGACAGTCCGTGGATGCTCCTGCGACGTCGGACGCTCGCTGCCCTGGACGAAAGGGGGGGTGTGCTCGCACGAGCCGCGACGGGCCTCATCGGTCGAAGGGGCACGCCGCGAGCTGCGTATCCGCGAGCGCGACTCCGCGCCGGCGGCTGTGGTCACCCTTCTGCGGATGCCTGGACAGTTCGCGCGGCTTCCTCCACTGCAGCCAGGATGCGGAGATAGGAGCCGCAGCGGCAAAGATTGCCGGCGAGATACTGGGCGATCTCGGCGCGCGTCGGGTGCGGGTTCTCAGCCAGCAGCGCAACCGTGGTCAGGATCATGCCAGGGGTACAGTAGCTGCATTGGAAGGCCTGCTTCTCCAGAAAAGCCTCTTGCACCGGATGCAATGCTCCATCGGGTCC
The DNA here is from genome assembly GCA_034434855.1 of Thermomicrobium sp. Lineage (GTDB taxonomy): Bacteria > Chloroflexota > Chloroflexia > Thermomicrobiales > Thermomicrobiaceae > Thermomicrobium. The sequence goes on along the minus strand of DAOTYK010000209.1, from coordinate 17,569 downwards.
GGTCAATCCCTCGAGCGTGGTGATCGACCAGCCATCGGCCAACGCTGACAAAACGAGGCAGCTCGAAATCGGCTTCCCTTCGACGAGGATCGTACAGGCACCGCAAATGCCGATCCCGCACGTCTCGCGAACGCTCGTCAGCCCGCAGCGGTCGCGCAAGGTCTCGAGCAGCGTCTCGTCGCAGCGTACGCGAAACTGGTGCTGCTCGCCATTGACGAGGAGCGTGATCGCCTGTTCCATCAGCATGCTCCTTCGCGTTGCGGCCGCAAGGCAGCGAGGACGCGCTCCGGCGTGAGCGGAAGCTCGACGAGGCGCGCACCGGTCGCCCGCGCAGCGGCATTGCCGATCGCTGCTGGAATCGGCGGTACCGCCGTCTCTCCCACGCCGTGGATCTCGGCACCCGGGTATTCCAACAACTCATGCGTCAACTCTTCCGGGAGATCGAGCATGGAAGGAATGAGATAGTCCGAGAGGTTCGCAGTCAGTGGCTGCCCCTGATCGTACAGCAGTGCCTCGAAGAGGGCACTCCCCAGACCCATGATCATGCTTCCCTCGTTCTGCAACGCTGCCGTGAGCGCGTTGACGACCTTCCCCGCATAGACAGCCGCATGCAGGCGAAGCACCCGCACCTGTCCGGTCGCCAAATCGACTTCGACTTCAGCGCCAGCCGCGCCTTGGTGCCAGTGGGAGGAGGCGATGCCGTGGCCAGTCTCGTCCAACCCGCCCTCGTTGCGAAATTCACCATGCTCGATGAGTTCCTCGACACCGCTCGTCGCCACCAGTTCACCCCAGCCGATCGCACGCTCGGGCACACCGCGCACGCGCACGGCACCGGGGACGAGTTCGAGATCATGCGGCGCAGCCTCCAGCTGCTCAGCTGCCAGCTGCCGCAGCCGGTCGGCCAGTTTCTGCGCGGCCTGTCGTACCGCCATCCCCATCATGTAGGTCGAACGACTGGACGTCGTGCGGTTGTCGAACGGCGTCCGGTCGGTATCGGGATCGACGACCCGAACTTCGTTGTACGGGAGAGCGAGTGGTTCGGCAGCGAGTTGCGCCAGGACGGTGCGCGCCCCTTGGCCGAGTTCGACGGTCGAAGCGTAGACAGTTACGCGTCCGGAGCGGTCGAGGCCGACACGGGCTTCCGAGCGGCTCGGCGTCGTCATTCCTTTCATCACTACCGCTAGGCCCTTGGCACGCACGCGACCACCCGGCAGCACGATCGGTTCAGGTCGCCAGGCGATCGCGCGGGCAGCTGCTTCCAGGCATTCCTGGAAGTGGACGTCGTGCAGCGTCTCTCCAGTCGCGAACCGATCGCCATCGTGGAGGAGGTTGCGGAGGCGGAACTCTAAAGGATCGAGACCGAGTGCATCGGCTGCGATATCCATCATCCGCTCGGAGGCCCAGACGATCTCGGTGACGGCATAGCCGCGGAAGGCACCAGCCGGTGGAAGGTTGGTATAGACGCAGTACGAGTCGACTGCTACGTGAGGAATCCGATAGGGTCCGACACTGCCGAACCCGCCCTTGCGAGCCACATCCGGTCCGCAGTCCGCATAGGCACCCGTGTTCCAGTAAGCCTGGACCTGTTTCGCCAAGATGCGGCCATCGCGAGTGAGGCCGAGGCGAATGGTGACCACTGTCGCATGCCGAGTAAGGGTGACGAACTCCTCGTAGCGGTCGAGCACCAGCTTGACCGGACGGCCAGTGAGGGCAGCGAGAAGAGCGACCTGTGGCTCGATGCGCGGAAACACTTTACAGCCGAAGGATCCGCCCATCGGTGGGACGATGATCCGGACACGCTCCGGGGGAACGCCGAAGAGTTGAGCGAGGATCTGCCGCGTATTGAAGGGAGTCTGCGTCCCGCTCCACACGGTGAGGTGGCCGTCCTCCCAGACAGCGAGGGCAGCATGAGGTTCCATGGCCACGTGCTGGGCAGCTGGAGTGCGGAAGGTTTCTTCCAGCACGAAATCGGCCTCAGCGAAGCCGCGCGCGACGTCACCGGTGTAGAGGCGGAAGTGGTTGCAGCAGTTGGTACCGAAGAGTGGGCGCAGGCCGAAGTAGACAGCGTGACCACGATGCGGTTCCTCGGGACGAAGCTCGTGGACGAGCGGTGCACCGGGCTGCATCGCCTCGATCGGATCGAACACCGCCGGCAGCGGCTCGTACTCGACGGCGACGCGGGCGGCTGCCTCGCGCGCAGCGTGTGGATTCTCAGCTGCGACGAGCGCGACCATATCGCCGACGTAGCGCACCCGGTCGATAGCCAACACCGGCTGGTCTTCGATCTGGGGCCCGTAGACCGGCCGTAGGTTAGGGATCCGGGCGCAATCGGCCGCTGTGACTACCGCGACGACCCCAGGAACCTCCCGCGCCGCACTCGTGTCGATGTGGCGGATGCGCCCGTGCGGGACGGTGCTGCGCACGACTGCGGCATGCAGCATGCCGGGGAGCGTGACATCCTGTGAAAAGCGGAGACGCCCGGTCACCCGCTCCAGGGCATCGATCATCGGGACAGCCTGTCCAACGCTCATCGTAAAGCCCTCACAGCTTCCAGTCGCCACCTCGCCGGGTCGGCAGGTGCGTTCAGCGCAGCAGTCGCTCGCCGGTAAGCGGCCATCATCGCTCCTTCCCGGAAAGAACGCGAGTCCGCGCCGCTCTGGCTCCGACGCATCCAGCGACGGAACGGGAGGCGGCAGCTGTGCGAGGCCCAGCGCACTGGTTCTCCTCCGGTCGAGGTGACCGCAACGCTTCCAGCAACGCAAATCCCGCATGCCTATACTCGCGCGCCAGCAGGCCGTCCCCTGCACTCGAGCGAGGCAGAAAAGCCGAGACGCATCGGCACCGCAACAGACCCGCGCACTCCCGCTTCAGACGCCTCGCCACACCTCCTCGTCGCAGCACTACTCAGGTGGCGCTCTGCGCCCGATGCGCTCCTACTCGAGAATCTCGACCACACCGGCCGAGCCGTTGACCCGGATGCGCTGTCCGGTCCGGAGGACCTGCGTAGCAACCCCCGTCCCGACGACCGCTGGGATGCCGAACTCCCGCGAGACCACGGCGGGGTGCGAGAGCTGCCCACCAGAATCGGTCACCAGGCCAGCGATCTTGGTGAAAGCGATGACCCACGCCGGGTTGGTCATGCGGCAGACCAGGATCTCGCCCCCTTTGAGCGCATCGACGTCCTCCAGCGTGCGGGCGACGAAGGCGGTTCCCTCCACCACACCAGCCGAGGCCGGGATCCCCTCGACCCGCCCTCTCACCTGGCGCGGCTGGAGCGAGTCGAAGAACCGCTGCGGGTATCCCCAGAGCGTCTTGTACGGCTCCTGGAAGAGTGCCCATTCGCTGGCAGTACCAACCCAATCGCGCGGGCGCACCGTCATGGCACGCTCGCGGGCAGCTCGCCGCTCGCGGACCAACTCCTTGGCATTGGGCAGGTTAGAAGGCTCCGCCGCCAGGACGCGCAGCTCGTGATAGCGCAGGAAGAGCACGTCATCCGGTTGATCGAGCAGCTCGGCTTCCACCAGTCGCCGGCCGATCGCCAGGAGCACGTAGCGCAGGCGCGCGAACGTCCCCTGGTCGATATAGAAATGATGGTCGGGAGTGAGCGGCATCATCTGGAGCACGCGATGGAGCGCTGCCTCGACGCGCTCGCGCCCCCGTGCGTCGTCTGGCGGGATCTTGCTCAGGAGTTCTTGGATGGCTGCATCGCGATCCTGGCGCAAGCGTTGGATCGCCTCCGGGTAGGAGTAGTCGGTCTGGAGATACCCCTGGATGGCCGCAATGATCGGTGCCGGGTTCTCGTACCAGGTCGGATAGACGTACTCGTGACTGTAGAGAGCCTTGTGGCCGAACTCGCGCTTGTATTCGTCGAGCCAGCGCAGAAACTCGCGACCCTCCGCCGTCTTCTCCAGTTCGGCGAGAATCTCGGCTGGCGTTTCCTTGCTGAAGGCGTCCAGGAGCACCGCGTTGCGCTTGACGCGCTCCTTGAGTTCCCACAGTCCGTGCACGGCATCCCAGTTGCGGTCGCTATCGGAGACCATGATGCGTTCGAGCAGCGTTGGATCGACGTCACCGATGACCTCGCGCACCGCAGTCTGGAAGTCGAGCGAGGCCTGGAACTGGGAGAGATTGAGGATCCAGTGGATGCGCCAGTGGCGCTCTTGGATATCGATCGCGTCTTCCAGGAGCACCATCAGCTCGGGCAGCGTCGCCGTGTCGTAGGGGTAGGTATCGAGATACTCGAAGTTACGCTCGATCTCCGGTCGCAGCCGCTTCTGCCACCACTCGAGACCTTTTTCCGCATAGACCGGCATGACCATGCTATAGTACGGAGCGAGTTCAGCTGCCTCCTTGGGATCACGCGGGACAACAGCCGTGAACAGATACCCGTTGATCAGCTTGGCCTTCCAGTCACGGCCGAAGGGAGCTCCGAAGCGCCGATAGAGATAGGCACAGGTCGCCCACCAGCCGCCGAGTTCGAAGAACATCGGCGAGAGTGGATTCGGGCAGTGGAGATCGTCCCACCACCAGAAAAGCTGCTTTTCCTCCTCGTTCTCCCATTCGACCGGGAACGACTCGTCGCCGAAGAATGTCACCGGCAGCTGCACCTCAGGTCGCTGCGCCACCATGGTTTCCCTCCTTCCTGTGGCTGCGGCCCACCATCACTCCGGCTCGATCAGGTCGTAGAACTCGGGCACGCGACTCTCCAGCATCGGCACGACCGTGTTGAGGATCTTCTCCTGAAAGTAAGGCGTGGCCTTGTGCGCTTCGTAGTCCTCCCGACTCCGGTACTGCTCGTAGAGCAAGAATTTCCGTGGATCGTCCTGCGAACGATTGACATAGTAAACCAGACAACCAGGTTCTGCCCGCGAGAGGGTGACCATCTCTTTCAGGATGGCCGCGATCTCGTCGGCCTTCCCTTCCTTCGCGTAGTAGTGCGCCACGACCACGAACGGCACGACAGCCTCCTTCCCTTCCGCACCAGCGACTCAGCCCTCGAGAGCACGCACGACGCGATTGCGCAGGATGCCGATCCCTTCGACCTCGAGTTCGACGACATCGCCCGGCTGGAGATAACGCCCCAGCTCGAGGCCGCACCCGTTGGTGACCGTACCGGAGCCCCAGAGTTCACCAGGATAGATCGTCTCGCTCTGGGAGACGTGCGCGATGAGTTGGGCGAAGCTGAAGTGCATCCCGCGGCTCGAGCCTTCCGACCAGACTTCCCCGTTGACCCGCGCCACCATCCGCAAGCTCGTCACGTCCAACTCGTCGGGAGTGACGAGATAGGGCCCGATCGCGTTCCCCGTGTCGAAATCCTTCCCCTTGCTCGGCCCCATTCCGATCGGCGCCTCACGGATCTGCTGATCGCGCGCACTGAAGTCGTTGAAGATAGTGAAACCAGCAATGTAGCGATGAGCTTCCTCGACGGGGATATCCTTGCCACGCCGGCCGATCACCATGCCGAGCTCCAACTCGAAATCGAACTGTTGGGTGTAGCGCGGCATCACGACATCGGCCTCGGGGCCGACCACGGTATCCGGATCTCCTTTGTAGTAGGCCGGAACCTCGTACCAGGCAGGTGGAATCTCGCCACCGCGGCCGAGCGCGCGACTGGCATTCCGCATGTGACCCTCGAAGGTCAGAAAATCCCGAATGACGCGGGGACGCGGCACGGGAGCGAGCAGTCGCACTTCCCCCAGCTGATAGCGTGTTCGCCGACCGAACGCCTCCTCGACGCGCAAGCCCTCCTCGAGAGCCTGGGCTGCAGCCTGCCAGCCCAGTTGGCCATGACCTAGGAAGGCAACCATGTCGTCGGGAATGAGGAGAGCGGCCAGCCGCTCTGCCTCGCAGCCTGGATCGGTGCGTGCCAGATAGGCTGCATACGCAGCCTGCAAGTCGATCAGCCAGCCCTCGGCCAGTGCTCCGATCCGCCGCACCGGACCAGCCGGGCTCGGCACGGCAAAGGTAGCCAGCTTCATGCGTCCTCGCTCCCTCCCGGATAGAGTCCAGCTCGTTGCGCCGCGCGACGCAAAGCACGGGCAACGAAAACGCGAACCATCTCGCGCCGATACCATGCGCTCGCCCGCAGATCGGAGACCGTCTCGACGGATCGAGCGTACTCATCGGCAAGCGCTTCGAAGAGCGCGTCTTCGAACGGATGCCCTTGCGCTCGCTCCAAGCTCTTTGGAAATCGCTGGGGGCGGTTCCCAGCAGCGCCGACCACGACCTCCAGCCGAGCGATGCGTCCGGCCGCATCGGGAATCACCAGCGCAGCGACACCGAGGGTCGGCCGATCCTCGTGCGAGCGCGTTCGGAATTTGAGATACGCCGCTCCCGCGCCTGACGGCAGCGATGGGACGTGGACGGCAGTCACGAGCTCGTCCGGCTCCCGCACCGTCTGATAGGCATCCAGGATGAAGTCAGCGACGGGCACGAGGCGCCGGCCACGCACGCTCGCGAGTTCGAGTCCGGCCCCGAGTGCCGCGAGTACAGTCGGTGGATCGGAAGCGGGATCAGCCTCGCAGAGGTTGCCGACCAGTGTCGCTTGTTCGCGCACGCGGACGTTCGCGACATCCGCGAGCGTTTCGGCGAGCACTGCCCAGTACGTGCGGACGAGAGGAGCGCGTTCCACCGCTCGATGGGACAGGCCGGCACCGATCACCAAACCGCCGTCTCCGGCGAGCGCGAGTTCCTGCAGGGGCGTCACGCGACGGAGGCTGACCAGCCAACGTGGCTGAATGAGGCCGCTCCGGAGCGTCAACGTGACCCAGACGCCACCGGCGACGACAGTGGCTGCATCACCCGCTTCGGCGAGGAAGGAGAGTACCTCGTCCAGTGTCGCTGGAGCGATGACCGCGCACTCAGCCATCGCGCGACCTTTCGCGAGCGACCACGGTTGCCTCGACTGCCATACCGGTGCGCTCTTCCAGGCGCGCCAGCGCGGCGGCCAGCAGGGGCCGAGCCAGTTCGCGCGCTCGCGGCAAACGGATCCGCTCTGCCATGTAACGGAAATGACGAGCGACGAGCTCCGGCGTAAAACCACGCTCGCCACTCAGTCCAAAGGCGATGAACCGATCCACATTGACTTCGAGAAAAGACAGAGAATCGGCAGCCTGGAGGAGGTCAGCTTCCGGCCAGCCACCCCACTCGTGCACGGCGACGAGATCACGCACCGCGCGAACCAGCGTCGGGTCCGTGCCTTGCTCCTCGAGCCAGGCAGCAACGATGCGCGCCGAGCGCTCCTGATGCTGCGCTTCGTAGGAGCGATCGGGAATTCCGCGTCGAGCATCCATCACTGGGGAGTCCGATCCGGGGAAATGGCGCTCCATGTCATGGGTGAGTGCCGCCAACCGGAGCGCCAGATCCGCCTGTGGAGCGAGCAGGAAGAGCCAGTCGAGTGCCCGGTAGAGATGCAGGGCATTCCAATAGGGTGCGACCCAGCTGCGTGCCCGCTCGAGGAGTCCTCCCTCACTGGTCATCGACTGCTCCTCTCCTCAGGAGAGCGTCGTGATCGGGCGACTTTGCAGGACAAAAAGCTCACCGCCAGCGATGGCCCACTCGACGTCCTGCGGCACTCCGAAGAAGGCCTCGACCCGATCAGCCAAGTCGACGAGCGCCGCACGCTCGGCCTCGCTGAGCACCGGCAACCGCTGTCGTTCCTCGGGCACCGCGAGAGGGATGAGACCACCGGTTGCACCCCGCCCCAGCATCTGCGTTTTGGGCGGGACGAAGCAACGCAAGAGGCAGCCGCTCCGACGCTCGATCTCGTAGTGGTCCGGCGTCACTTCTCCCGAGACGAGCGCTTCGCCGAAGCCCCACACCGCCTCGACGACCAGGACATCGGGCCGGCGCTGCACAGGATCGACAGTGAAGAGGACTCCAGCCTTCTCGGGCACCACGAGTTGCTGAACGACGACTGCGAAGGCGAGATCGTCGAGCGACCCCTTGCGGGCACGGTAGAAGAGCGCTCGTGGACTGAAGAAGGAGGCCCAGCAGGCGCGGATACGCGCGAGCACGTCATCCACACCGCGGACATCGAGGAACGTCTCTTGCTGCCCCGCAAAGGAGGCCTGCTGAGAATCCTCCGCGACCGCACTGGAACGGACCGCGACCGGAATCGCCTCGCCATGTCCGAGTTCGGCATAAGCACCAGCAACGGCAGCATCGAGTTCCAGTGGAAGCGGCTGTGTGAGGATGAGTTCTTGGATGTCCGCTGCCACATCCTCGAGCACGCGGCGCTCGGAGGGATCGACGCGCTGGAGCAGCGCGCGGATCCTCGCGTCGAGCCCGCACCCGGCGAGAAAGGCGGCGAAAGCCGCGCTGGTCACTACGAAGCCCGGCGGAACAGACAGACCAGCAGCGGCCAAGCGGGCGAGGCTCGCCCCCTTGCCACCGGCCTGGCGGACGTCGGTGCAGGCCGGATCATGGAACCAGCGGACGAGAGCAACGGTCGCCGCACGACTCATCGCTCCTACTCCTCGACGATGGCGACCGCGCGGACGGGTGCCGCCGTGGTGCCGACCCATTTGATGGGGAAGGCAGCAACCTTGAAACCGTATGGTCGCGGGATCTGGTCGAAGTTGGTCATGTTCTCGATGTGATAGTACTCACGCTCGCGCATGACGAGATGCGCTTCCCAAAACTGCTTGCGCTCGAACATCGCCCAGACCGGTGGATCGAACGTGATGGCATCGATTCCCATCACCTTGATGCCTTGGTCGATGAGCCAGAGGGTCGCTTCGCGGGTCATGCCACAGTGGTCGGTGAGATAGCGATGCTCGTTCTGGTACGCTCCGGCTCCTGTCCAGATGAGGACAATATCGAGCGGCTTGAGGCGATACCCGATCTTGTCGAGAGCCTCGCGAATCTCCGCGGCAGTGATGCCGGAGCCCTTTTCCTTATGACGGAAGTCGAGGAGCACGCCATCGGCGTAACAGTACTCGAGCGGGATCCCTTCGGGACCCGGCGCTTCGGCGACCAAGTGCTTGCGGGCATCGATGTGCGTTCCCACGTGGTCATTGAGTTGGAGCCGGTAACTCGCGGTGAGCCAGGTCGCACCGTACTGAGCAGCGCCGATCCGCTCGGCGAACTCTTCCCACGACTCGTGCATCTCGATTTTCGGTGGAGGAACACGGGGGAAGGTGATCATCTCGTTGTGCACCGGCATGGAGAGATCGATCAGCTTGACACCCACGAACGTGCTCCTTTCGTCAGGAACCCTGCTGTGGTTCCGGATTTTCCCGCGACAAGGCTTCGTACACCCACCGACCCGGTTCCTCGATGTGGCGACGCATAGCGGCCTCGGCACGGTCAGGATCGCGCGCACGCAGCGCTTCCAAGATCGGCTCGTGCCGTGCAGCGAGGCCTTCGATAGCCCGGCGATGAATGGAAAACGTCAGAAAGGTGGTCGTCGCCAAGCTCAAGCTGGTCCAAAACTGCTCGAGCAGACGGTTTCCCGATGCTTCGACGATGATGCGATGGAAGGCGATATCAGCCTCGATCGCCGTGGCTTCGTCACCGAGCTCACTTGCTTCCCGCATGCGGTCGATCTGCTCTTCGAGGGCGAGCAGCTGTTCGGTAGTGATGCGAGCGGCAGCGGCACGCGCCGCGACACCTTCGATCGCTGCTCGGATCGGATAGATCTGCACCAGTTCCTCGTGGGTGAAAGCGCGGACGCGCGTACCGCGAAAGGGTTCGCTTGTGACGAAGCCGAGGAGTTCGAGATCACGCAGTGCTTCGCGGACAGGTGCCTGGCTCACGCCGAGATCCTGCGCGATCCGCGTTTCGATGATCCGATCGCCCGGCCTGAGCTGGCCGCGCAGGATGGCGTCGATGAGATACTCCTTGATTTCTTCGCGCAGCACGCGGCGGACGATCGGGCGCGGGAGCGAGCGATCGGACCGTGTGATCTCTCTCTGCGACATCAGCCGCCTCGCTGTTCTTCGAATATCGAGAATCGATTCTCCATGATCAGCTTACTCGTCTCGGCACCTGCCGTCAAGCGCTGGCTGGGCGGAGCGCCTTGAAGCGTTGCATCGTTTCCACCATGGCCCGCTCGGTCGGGAGCCGCTCGACACTGGACGCCCCGAAGAAACCGACCACGCCACGCGTCCGCTCGAGCACGTAAGCCACGTCCTCCGGTTCGGCGATCGGACCGCCGTGACAAAGAACGATGACGTCCGGATTGACGGACTTCGCCGCATCGCACATCGCCTGCACACGCTCCACCGCTTCGTCGAGCGTCAAGGCTGTCCTGGCCCCGATCATTCCCTTGGTGGTGAGACCGACATGCGGCACGATGATATCCGCTCCCGCCTCGGCCATGGCGCGCGCTTGGTCGGGATCGAACACGTACGGGGCAGTCAGCATGTCCAGTTCGTGCGCGAGGCGGATCATCTCGATCTCCAGATCGAACCCCATTCCCGTTTCCTCGAGGTTCTGTCGGAAGACCCCGTCGATGAGCCCGACGGTCGGGAAGTTCTGGACGCCGACGAAGCCCATCTCCTTGAGCTGCCGCAAGAAGACCGGCATGAGGCGGAAAGGATCGGTTCCACAGACGCCAGCGAGAACGGGAGTATGGCGCACGACCGGCAACACTTCGGCCGCCATCTCGACGACGATCGCATTGGCATCACCGTATGGCATGAGTCCAGCCAGGGATCCCCGACCGGCCATGCGATAGCGGCCCGAGTTGTAGATGATGATGAGATCCGCACCCCCTGCCTCGGCACACTTGGCGGACAAGCCGGTGCCGGCCCCTGCTCCGATGATCGGTCGCCCCTCGGCCAGGGTCTGTCGGAGCTTGGCGAGTGCTTCGGCGCGTGTCATCGGACGCCAGCTCATCTCACCCTCCTTTCTTGCTTCAGCTCGCCGCCGCGGCTGGCTGCTGAGCTCGGATCAACTCATCGAGTCGGGCAGCCATTGCCCGAGCGAAGGCCGGATCGTTGATGTCCGTGTCCCATCCGTGGACTTCGATGTGCGGAGCGAGATGCGCTTCGAGCGCCTCGATGAGTGCCTGATCAGCTTCAGGATCGTAAAACGGTTTCCCCTCGACGTCGATCGCTGAGAAGCCACGCCTAGGGATGAAGACCGCGACCGGTCCCTTGGCAGCATTGAGCTTGCGCGCGATGATGCGGCCGAGCTCGGCACATTCCTCCCGCGTCGTACGCATGAGCGTGACCGTCGGGTTGTGCTGGTACAGCCGACGATGGCGGAAGCGCTCCGGCACCGTCTCGAGCGGCCCGAAGTTCACCATGTCCAAGGCACCCAGCGAAACCACCTGCGGGATCCCCATCGCCCCGGCTGCCTCGAGGCGCTCCGGTCCTGCAGAGAGCACACCGCCGACCAGTTCGTCGGCTAGTTCGGTCGTCGTGATGTCCAAGACACCAGCGAGGAAACCACCCTTGACGAGATTCTCCATCGCTTGACCACCAGTCCCGGTCGCATGGAAGACCAGGACCTCGTAGCCACGCGCTTCCAGTTCCTTGCGCGCCTCCGTCACACAAGGCGTCGTCACGCCGAACATCGTCGCCCCGATGAGCGGCTTGCTCGGAGCACTCGGACGGAAGGTCTCGTAGGCATGGGCCATGCCAGCGATCGCAGCCGCTGCATTGGTGAGGATCCGCTCGCTGATCCGGTTGATGCCAGCGATGTCGACCACCGGATAGAGCATGGCGATGTCGCTCGCGCCAACATACGGTCGCGTGTCGCCGGAAGCGAGCGTGGAGACCATGAGTTTAGGGACACCGATCGGCAGGGCCCGCATCGCAGTCGTCGCCAGGGAGGAGCCACCGGAGCCGCCGAGGGCGAGGATACCGTGCAGACGGCCGGCCCGAAACAAGTCGAGCACGATGGCAGTCGCACCTCGCGCCATCGTCGCGATAGCTGCCCCGCGATCACCGCGCGCAGCGAGCTCGGCGAGATCGGCGCCAGCTGCGCGAGCGACCTCTTCGCGAGAGATATCGGGTGCCGCCTGCGGCGCACCGAGCACACCGGCATCGATCAGGAGAACCTCACAACCGCGTTCGCGCAGGCGCTGGCGGAGAAACTCGTACTCCACTCCCTTGGTATCGAGCGTTCCGATCAGAACGACGGTCGGCATCGGGTCCTCCCTTCAGGCATCAGGCAGCTCGCCGGGCACTGACACCGAGATAGCGCTGTTGACGCTCCGGATCACCCAAGAGTTCTGCTGCACTCGTCTCCCAGACGATCCGACCGGCAAGCATAATGGCGATCCGCGATGCGACCGCCGTCGCGACCGCCAGTCGCTGTTCCACCAGCAGAATCGCCAGACCGTCCTGCGCCAGGTGTCGGAGCGTGGTGACCAGCTGCTCGACGATGACTGGAGCCAGTCCCTCGGACGGTTCGTCCATGATCAGGAGCCGCGGGTTCGTCAGCAGAGCCCGAGCGATCGCGAGCATCTGCTGCTCGCCACCCGAGAGGGTACCGGCTGGCTGACGCCGGCGCTCAGCGAGGCGAGGGAACAGGGCGTAGATTCGCTCCTCCGTCCACGGCTCGCCACCGTCGGCGCGTCGTCGCCGGGGCACGAGCCGGAGATGCTCCTCGACGGAGAGCGAGGGGAAAATGCGGCGTCCTTGCGGCACATAGGCGATGCCCAGCGCTGCAATGCGATGAGGCGGTTTCCCGACGAGCTCCTGGCCAGCGAAGCGGATCGAGCCGCGGACTGTCGGCAACAGCCCTGTCACGGCCAGACACAGCGTCGTCTTCCCCATCCCGTTGCGCCCGAGGAGCGCGAGCGGCTCCTGCCCGACCGTGAGTTCGACACCCTGTAGGACATGGCTCTGACCATAGTACGCATGAAGATCCCGGATCGTGAGAAGCGGTTCGTCAGGCATACCCGCCCCCCAGGTAGACCTGCTGGACGATCGGATTGGCAGCGATCTCCTCTGGCGTCCCCTCGGCGATCACGCTGCCCTCGTGCAAGACCGTCACCCGCTGCGCGACCTGGAACGCCACATCCATGTCGTGCTCGATGAGCAGGACCGTCATGCCAGGATCGAGCGCGAGCAGAAGGGTAGTAAGATGCTCGCGCTCTCCCGGCGAGAGCCCGGCGGCAGGCTCGTCCAGCAGGAGGAGACGCGGGCGACTCGCCAGCGCCATTCCGAGCTCGAGCTGCCGCTGCTCCCCGTGGGAAAGGGCACCAGCCAGTGCCCGCAGGGCATGAGCGAGTCCGACCTGCTCGGCGAGCGCTGTCACCTCCTGGAACTCCGGATCACTGCGACGCGGGAACCGCACGCTCAACCGCCAGGGGCGAACGCCGCGGAGTGCAAGATAAAGGTTCTCGGCCACGCTCAACCGCGGGAAGACGAGCGGCGTCTGGTACGTCCGCGCCAGCCCCAGCCGGATCCGCTGGTACGGGGGAAGGGTTGTCACATCGCGGCCGAAGAAGCGGATCGTGCCGTTCGTCGGGCGGAGATCTCCGGTGATCAGGTTGAAGAGCGTCGTTTTGCCAGCGCCGTTCGGTCCGATGATGGCTCGCCGCTCGCCTGGCTCCAGCGCGAGGGAGACATCGCGCACCGCGACGAGACCGCCGAAACGGCGGCTCACGCCCTGAAGTTCCAGGGCATGAGCCGCTGTGTGCGGGCGGTGCAGCTCGATCGCCACCATTGCTCAGGACCCGAAGGTCTGCTTGATCTTCTCGCACGTCGGGTTATCGCGGGTGAACGAGCCGAGGGCGAGATACTTGTCCTCCGGAAGGCCGAGCGTTTGGTTCACTCCCTCGACGACCTTGACGAGCTTATTGTACAAGTTCCCGTCCGGGCCCTCGGCCACCTCGGTCACAAAGTTGTTGGCGATCGCCTGCCGGTTCTTGTCCAGTTTGATGTGCCCGGTCGGTCCATCGAACTCGACCTTGGCGAGTGCCGCTTGCAGCTTCTTCTGTCCGTCACTGAGGTCGCCATTGACCGCCTTCAAGCCGAGCAGGAGCCCTTTCGCATTGACGTAATAGCCCCAGCAGAAGAGGGATGGGGTACTGAGTCCTTGCGGGAACTGCTTCCGGTACTGCTCGACCCAGGCCGTCCAGGCGGGATCGGGATTGTCCGCTGCGACTGGCCCAGCACCAGGGATGCCGATGACGCGCGATCGGAGCGCCCCCTTGGTTTCCAGAACGTTCTGATCGATCGTCGAACTGCCACCGATCAACGCTGCCTTGCCTCCGAACTCGGAGTACGCCTTGAGGAAATTCACCGCATCGGATCCACCCAGGATCACGTAGATGGCATCGATATCGCTCGGCAGCGAGCTGATGACCGAGCTGTAGTCTTTGGTACCGATCGGCACCCAGAACTGGGCAACGCAGTCACCACCCAACCGGCAAAACTCCAGCAGGAAACCAGCCACCTGACTGTAGGGATAGGAGTAGTCCTCACCGAGCGTGGCGACGCGGCGGTACCCCTTGACCTCGTAGCAGTAGGTGCCGAGTCCCGCCATCCATTGCACGCCATCAGTCGAGAAGCGGAAGAAATTCGGAGCGGGATCACGCAACGTCGTGTCCTGTGCGGCGGACGTGCCGTTGACGATCGTCTTGTCGGGGATGGTCTTCGCGTAGTCGCGGAGCGCCAAGCCCTCGTCACCCGAGAGCGGCCCGACGATGCAGTCCACCTTGTCCTGCTCGATCAGCTTGCGCGCCTTCTCGCGCGCCACTTGTGGGGTGGCATCGGTGCTCTCTTTCACGAGGCGGATCTTCTTCCCGGCGATCTCGCCCCCGAACTCGGCCACCGCCAACTCGACACCGCGCACCGCCTCCTCACCGTAGAGCGCGAAGGCCCCTTCCAGGGTTGCCAGGATGCCGATGACGATCTCGCCAGCAGCTGGGCCGACCGTAACCGCCGGGGAGGCAGCGGCAGCTGGCGTCGGGGCAGGCGGAGTCGGTGACGGAGCGGGAGCGGGCGGTGGAGTGGCTGCCGCTGGCGCTGGCGTCGGAGTCGCCTGCTGGCCGGCACAGGCAGCCAACAGAGCCGACGCAGTCGCCGCGAGTCCGACGAATCCAGCACGACGGAGCAAAGTGCGCCGACTGAAACGCGCAGGCTGTCCGTTCATCGCTGCTCCTCCTCTCCTGACCCTGACCACTGAACCGACCGACGTCGAAGCGAGCGTTGACCTCCCTTCACTCCATCTCAGCCCGTTCGGCGGAGGCGAACCGCACTCGCAGGATGCGCTGGAGCGCCGCGAGCGCTCGCAAGCCGAGCCCACTCAACCCCTCGGGCGAGAAGAGGACGGTCGCCAGGAAGACCAGTCCGATCACCGTGTTGAAGCGCTGCGTGAAGGAACTGGCGAAGTTGGTGACGAGCACGAAGACGAGTGCTCCGAGGAACGCACCCTCGGCATACATGAGACCACCGATCACCGCGATGACCATGACGTTGATGAGTCGCGTGAGATCGATCGTGGTGGGCGAGATGGCCCCGTTGTACCAGACGAGGAGCAACCCACCCAAGCCCGCGAGGAAGCCTGCGAGCGTGAACGCGGCGACGCGATGGAGCGCAACGTGAAACCCTAGGGCAGCCAGGCGGCGCGGGTTGTCGCGGAGCGCCACGAGTGCGAGCCCGAAGGGAGTGCGCGCCAAGTAGCGAACCAATGCGTATGTCGCAAGCCCGACGACCAGACAAAGGTAATAGAAGGGGACACGCTCGGTCAGCGCATGACCGAAGAGTTCAGGGGGACGAATACCGAGAATGCCGGTGTGACCACCGAAGAACGAGCGGTTCTGGTTGGCCAGCGCATACACGACCATGCCGAGCGCCAGGGTGATCATCAGGAAGTAGATGCCGCTGGAGCGCACCGCGACGAGCCCGAAGAGGAACGCGACAACCGTCGCCAGGACGATGCCGCCGAGAATCCCGACCCACGACGGCTGCCCCTGCACGACCGTCAAGTGCCCATAGCCATAGCCGGCCAAACCAGCAAGTGTCATCTGGGCGAGCGAGACCATCCCACCGTAACCGGCCAGGAGACAGAGGCTGAGAGCGATCACGCCGAAGATGAACGCCGGGGTGAAAATCCGTCCCACGAAGTAGGGACTACCCCAGGCGGGGAAGGAGAGAAGCGCGAGCACGATCAGCGTGGCGACGACAGCACGCGGGCTCATGCTGGCCTCCCGAAAAGGCCCTGCGGACGGACCGCGAGGACGAGCACCATGAGCAAGAAACTGACGATCGCTGCATAGGTGGGGAAGAGCGCAAGGCTGTACTGCTCGACGAGCGCGACCAGGATAGCAGCCACTGCTGTACCGGGAAGACTGCCCATGCCGCCGACGATCACGACGATGAGCGACGCGAGGAGGTACCGCGCATCCTCCCCCGAGGAGATGGAGAGCACCGAGCCGCCGACCACTCCGGCCAATCCCGCCAGGCCGGCGCCGATCGCGAACATCGCAGCGAAGACTCGTTGGACATCGATCCCCACAGCCGCCACCATATCGCGATCATCGATCGCTGCGCGCACGGTGATGCCGAGACGCGTGCGGGTCAGCACCAGCCAGAGCACCACGCCGAGCGCGAGGGCGAAAGCGAGCACGAAAAGCCGGTACTTGGGATAGCCGATCCCGAGCACCGGGATGCGTACACCACCAGTGATCGCTTCCGGCGGCGAGAAATCGTAGGTGAAGCCACCCCACTTGGCTAGCATGAGGTCCGCCGCGATGATCGAGACCCCGATGGTCACGAGCGCTTCGCGCAGGTCCTGGCCGTGCAGCGGGCGGAGCAAACCGAGTTCCAAGACCAGTCCAGCGAGTCCAGCGGCCAGGAACGCAGCCAGCGCACCGAAGAGCCAACTCCCGCTCCGGTCAGCGATGCTCCAACCGACGTAACCACCGAAGAGGTAAAGCGAACCGTGCGCGAGATTGACGACGCGGAGGACACCGAAGATCAACGTAAAACCGATCGCGACGACGAAGTACAGGGCCGCCAGCGTCAAGCCGTTCAGCGTTACCGTGAAGAACTGCGGCCAGGTCATCCAGCACCTCGATCGCTCCGACCTGCTCGGCTCATCGCGTTGTCCGACGATCAATGATCTGCGATTATCGATTATCATAGGAATCGGTGGGCGGCTTGTCAAGGGGGACTCGCCCTCGCTCGAATCGGTACTGTCCACCAGGGCCGAGTCCATCGCGACCGAGGGGGTCGGGTGAAGAGGAGACGATGCCGGAGACGAAACCTGAGCGGCCTCGGCTCGCTCAGTCACGGTCGTACGTACTGGTCACCTGCTCTCTCCCCGGCGACCGAGCCCGCGAGGCGAGCGATCGCGCATCGCTCACGCTGGCCACGGCGACGCCTGCCCGGCACCGCGCCTCGCACCTGGCACGGGCAGTGGCTCACGGGGGAGGGTCGAAGCAGGGACCGTGTCACTCGCTTCCGGTCCGACCGGTCGCCACCAGCCCGGTGGAGATGCGATGCTCGGAGAGGTATACGGTGCGATCGATGAGGAGGTTTCGCATGGTCGCTCTACGGCGGATCCAGCATGTCTCGATCACCGCGCCGCTGGACGGTGCCGAGCGTGCACGCGCGTTTTACGGTGGTGTGCTCGGGCTCCGCGAGAAGCCGGTCCCCGAGAC
>DAOTYK010000208.1:0-5999 GCA_034434855.1 Thermomicrobium sp. | reverse complement strand
TGGAGCGCGACCCGCGCCGCGTCGATCCCGAGGAACTCGCCGAGATCAGGGTGCTGAGAACCGTCATCGGCGGCGAGACGGTCTACGAGGCCTGAGCGCCACCGCTCGTCAGGGTTCCTGGCGCTGAGCAGGAGCGTTCTGCTTTCTGAGGCGCCACACCTGTGTGCTGCGTCAGATCACATTCCCTTCCGCCGCGCGTATCCGCTCCAGGAGTCCGGCGTCGGCCAGCTGCTGGCGCACTTCCTCGGGTGTGCGCAGTCGTCCCGGGAAGGTTTCGTCCTCGCTGAGCCGGATGACGAGGCGAGCAGCGAGGGCAGCCGCCAGCTGGATACTGCGCACGGTCACCTTGTCCAGGGTATCGGCCTCGGTATGGCCCCAGCCGCGCCCGAGCATCCCAGCCGTCGCATCGCGGCTGCTCAGCGTGGCGTTCGGGATGCCGCGCAGTGCGAACGGGAAATGGTCGGAGTGGGCGTTCAGCTCGTCGCGGATGGTAAAGTCGTAGGGAAGCTGGCGGGCGAGAGACTGGAAATAGGGGACGAGCTCGGGCAGTCCGGAAAGCACCAGCTGCTCTTGCCCACCGGTGCCGCGCCCAGCACCGTCCAGGTTGAGGACGAAGCGAAAACGCTCGCCGCGCGCCACCGCTTGCGCCGCGTGATGATAGGCCCCGAGCAAGCCTAGTTCCTCTGCACCGAAGCAGATGATCCGTACTGTCCGCCGAAGTCGGCCGGCCAGCGGAGCGAGTGCCCGGCCGACTTCCAGGCCAACGACCGTCCCGGCACCATCGTCACCGGCACCTTGTGCGATATCGTGCCCATCGTAATGGCCACCGACGAGCACGATCTCCTCCGGTCGCTCCCGGCCGGGAATCTCGCCGATGACATTGGCCGAGCGGGAGTCGTATGTCCGGTTCTCGGTCGCGATGCGGAGACGCAACGTTCCTCGCTCGGCCAACCGGCGCAACAGCATCCCCGTCTCGTAACTCAGGCCGAGACCGGGAATCAGCGCCTCGCGATCGACCGCCCGGGTACCGTTGGGGTTCCGACCAGTGAGCGAGCCGGTGATGTGGAGTTGTCCGGGGTTCTGGTTGATGAAGAGTACCGCGACCGCGCCGCGCTGGATCGCCCAGTTGAACTTGTCCGTCCGGTGACTCTTGCGCTCGCCCGGGCGGTTCGTCTCGGCATCAGTGAGGACGATCTTGCCCGGAATCTCGCTCGACCAGCGCTCGAAGTCTGGAAGCTCGCCTTCGCCGACATCGATGACCTCGGCCTCCAGTCGGGCACTCGGGCAATACGGCATAGCGATCGCGGGAAGCTCGCGCTCGAGCGGAGCAGTGACCCAAAGGTGACAAGGACCGCGCTCCCAGGTCGCCATCGGGAATTCCTCCAAGCGAACGTTCTGAAGTCCGTAAGCCCGCATCCGCTCGGCCAGGAACTCGGCGGCTCGCCATTCGCGCTCCGTGCCAGCGAAACGATGGCCGAGATCATCGCAGAGAAAAACGAGATTGCGCCAGGCCTCGTCGCTCGTCCAGATCTCACCCAGCACGATCCGATCCAACTCACGCAGGTCTCGCGTCATTCCTCGCTCCCCTTCCACACGTTTCAAAACGTTTCCGCAGCAGCGCGCAGGAACTGCATCACCCGCTGACGTGTCGGCAACGCCGGAATCGCCCCACGCCGCGTGCAAACGAGTGCCCCTACAGCGTTGGCCAGACGCAGCGCCCGTTCGATCGTCTCCTGCGACCACTCCCCACCGTGTTCGAGCAGCCCGACCAGCAGTCCAGCGACGAAGCCGTCCCCCGCACCGGTCGTATCGACGACCCGGACAGGAAAACCAGGTACACACCCTTCGCCGTGACGCGTCAGGTAGGCGCACCCGGCAGCACCGAGCGTCACGACCAGGAGGCGCAGCCGGTCGTGCCACAACTGGCGTGCAGAGGCGGGATCGCTCGATCCGGTCAAAAAAGCCAGTTCCTCGCTGCTCAACTTGACGAGGTCAGCCTCTGCGAGTCCGCGCAGCATTCCCTCACGCGCAGCCGTCGGCGAGGGCCAGAGGGTAAGACGCAAGTTGGGATCATAGGAGACGAGCGCCCCGCCCGCTCGTGCCAGCGCGACCGCTTCCAGCGTCGCCGAGCGGGCCGGCTCATCGATCAGCGAGACGGAACCGAAATGGACGATGCGGGTCGCGCCAGCCACCGAGCGCTCCACGTCCTCCGGTCGCCAGAGCATGTCGGCGCTCGGGTGGCGATAGAACAAGAAATCGCGCTCGCCGTCAGCGCGGAGACTCACGAAGGCCAGTGCGGTTCGGGCGGCACTGCTGAAGCGCAACCCGCGCGTGTCCACCCCGGCTCGGCGGAGCGTTTCGGCCAGAAAATGGCCGAAGTCGTCGTCACCGACCTGACCGAGAAAGGCAGCGCGCCGACCGAGGCGCGCCACCCCCACTGCCACGTTGGCCGGCGCGCCGCCGGCAGCGCGGCGAAACGCCGGAGCATCAGGCAGCCGCACGCCCCGCCGCAACGCGACGAAATCGATGAGGAGTTCACCGCAGGTCACGACGTCGAACACGGGTCGGATGCTCCTCCTCCGCGAGCCGACTCATCGCCCGGCCGATCATGCCGGTAAGCTGGCCGAGCCGTCAAGTCTCGCCACAGGCGGTGCACTACCCTGAAGCGCCATTGCCGCGACCGCCGTCCGTCGTGGCCCGGGTCGGCAGGTTGGCTGGAACGGTGCCCCCAGCTCGACCGGGCCGACCGACACGCCACGATCCAGGGTTGTCGTCGCCGCATCCAGAGGCGACACGACCGAATTGCGGTCGGGCTGCTTACCTTGCCGACCGGGGCAGCGCTCCCGTATAGTGAGGGGAAACGACCCACACGTCGTGGGGGAACGGAGCGAGAGGGAGCGAGAGGATGGCCAAGCCGGTAACAGTCAGCGACGAGACGTTCGAACGCGAAGTCGTCCAGTCACCGGTACCGGTGCTCGTCGACTTCTGGGCACCCTGGTGCGGCCCCTGTCGGATGATCGCCCCCATCCTGGAGGAGATCGCCGAGGAGAAAGCGGGCAAACTCAAGGTCGCCAAGATCAACGTCGACGAGAACATGCAGGTCGCGATGCAGCATGGCATCAGCAGCATTCCCACCCTCATCCTGTACAAGGGCGGCAAGCCGGTCGAGCGGATCATCGGTGCCATGCCCAAGCAGCGGCTCCTCCAGCAGATCGAGAAACACCTCTAGACTGGGATCAACGACCGTTTTCTGGCGCGACTGGGATCGTCCGGTCGCGCCAGCGTTTTCTCCGGAGCAAAAAGACTGCCAGCCCGGCCAGAAAGACGAGCAGCGCCAGACTAGCTGTGCACACCGCCCGCTGCGGCGCGGTCAAGAGCGGATTGGCCAGGCTCGCGAGGACCGCCGTGCGCCCCTCGAGATAGGCCGATAGCGGCACCGCCACGATGGTCGTGCGTCTCCCGTCTACTGCCAGTGGTGGATAGGCGTAGCGATCACGCGCCAGATCGAAGGTGACGACGGTGGTCGTCGCGTCAGGACAGTTCGGGTCCGCCACCCAGACGAACGCTTCGTCGGCCCGCTCCTGGCAGAAGGCGTAGGGCACCACCGTGTGTCCTTGCCCGAGAAGAGCCTGGAGCAGATCGCGCCGCCAGGGGCGCGGGACGTTCAGGTCGAAGCAGCGCTCGCTCCAACCCCGCTCGAGGAGATCACCGACGAAAGTGCGATACGCGCGGCGCGGGCTCGGCCACAGGAACCACGGGAGTCCAGCGAGGAGCGCTCGGTCGCTCAACTGCCTTCCGTGCAGGGCCAGTACTGTCTCGCGCAGGTCGTGCACCGCGGGCAGGCAGCCGAGCGCCCGAGCGAGCGCGGTCCGGGCGAGCCCGGTGCAGAGTCCGCCACGGACGCAGCCATCGGCCTGGCGCTGGAGTTGGACGACCTCACGATAGAGCCCACGAAAGAACGCACGGGGGGCGATCGTCAGTCGGAACGTGCGCTGGAAGGTGTCCCAGGACGGCTCGACTGGACCGAGCTCTTCGATCCGATTCGCCCAGGGCAGGCGATCGCGCTGTGGATCGAACCGATTGCGCCCGCAGAAGCGAACCGGTAGCGCGAACGCGGCCAAAGCTCGCTGCGTCCTGCCGGTGCGCCTGATCACCCGGAGTTCGACCGGGAAAGATGGCAGCCCCTCCGGGAAGACGAGCCAGCCACGCTGCTCTCCCTCCTGGATCGGCAAGGATCGCCAGTGCCGTGGAAGGTCGAGTTCGAGCGATGAGAACTCGGTTGCCGATTCACCTTCGCTGGTCACCAGGAGCCGGAAACGATCGGGGATCCAGCGGAAACGGTCGCTCCCATCGTTGGAGTAGCGGAGCGTGGTCAGCGGCTCACCGCTCGGGGCGAGGAGCGTGAGGCTCAGCTGGTCTCGTCCACCGTCACTGCGGGTTGGGGACGCCACCCGAGCGCCTCCATCTCTCGACGCAGGTCCTCCAGGTCAGCGAAGCGCCGATAGACCGACGCGAAGCGGATGTAGGCCACATCGTCCAGTTGCTTGAGCTCGCGGAGCACGATCTCGCCGATCAGCGTACTCGGCACCTCGCTCGTCCCCAGCGACTGCAGTTCGCGCTCCACGGTCGCCACGATGCGGTCGATCTCGTCCGGCGAGACCGGCCGCTTCTTGAGGGCGAGTCGCAACCCCTCCCGCAGCTTGCCGACATCGAACGGCTCACGCCGCCCATCGCGCTTGACCACCATCAGCCAGATCGGCTCGACCCGCTCGTAGGTCGTGAAGCGGCGACCACAGGCGATGCACTCCCGTCGGCGACGGATGCTCTCCCCACCGTTGAGTTCGCGCGAGTCGATCACGCGGGCATCGCGCGCGCCACAGTACGGGCACTTCACCGCGTTCGCCTTTCCTCTATCAGCGCTCGCGGAGGAAGCGCAAGATCGACGGCTCGGCCCACTCGTCATCCGGCAGGATCGGCGTGCGTGGAGCACCGCTGCCCGCCGGGCGAACCGGCTCGGGTCGGAAGCGGCGCTCGGGAGTACGCGGCCGCCGCGCCGTGCCGGTTCCGGTGAAGCCAGCAGCGATGAGCGTGATCGTCACGTCCCGTCCCATCGCGTCGTCCGGTTCCGTCGTCCCGAAAATGATCTCCGCCTCGTCGTCGACCATGCTGCGGATCAGTTCGGCCGCCTCGCTCACCTCGGCCATCGTCAGGTCTGGCCCACCCGCGATGTTGTAAAGCACGCGGGTCGCGCCCTCGATGCTCATCTCCAGGAGCGGGCTCTCGACGGCTGCGCGAGCGGCATCGACACAGCGGTTCTCCCCTGACCCACGACCGATCGCGATGAGCGCTGTGCCAGCATCGCGGAGGATCGACTTGACGTCGGCGAAGTCCAGGTTGATCAGGCCAGGCCGGGTGATCAGGTCGGTAATTCCCTGGATACCCTGACGCAGCACGTCATCGGCGATCCGGAACGTCTCGGTCAGGGGTGTCTTCGGGTCGACCATCGAAACCAGCCTTTGGTTCGGGATGACGATCAAAGCATCGACGTGTTCCTTGAGAACAGCCAGTCCCTCGTCCGCGATGCGGCGTCGCTTGGCGCCCTCGAAGTCGAAGGGACGCGTGACCACCGCGACGGTCAGTGCGCCTGCCTCTCGCGCCAGCCGGGCGATGACCGGTGAGGCCCCAGTGCCAGTACCACCGCCCATCCCAGCCGCGATGAAGATCATGTCCGCGCCGCGGACCAACTCGGCCAGGATCTCCGCGCTCTCTTCAGCAGCGCGCTCGCCGATCTCCGGCCGGCCACCCGCCCCGAGCCCCTTCGTGAGCTTGTCTCCGATCCTGACCGTCACCGGAGCCAGCGACTTGAGGAGCGCTTGGGAATCGGTGTTGACGGCGATGAACTCGACCCCCTGCACTCCTGCCTCGATCATCCGATTGATCGCGTTCCCGCCACCGCCCCCGACACCGATCACCTTGATGCGCGCGAACGAATACTCGAG
>DAOTYK010000207.1:0-28079 GCA_034434855.1 Thermomicrobium sp. | reverse complement strand
GCGAGTTCCCGGGATGCGGTCGCGATCCGCTCCATGAGCGTGATCGGATCGTCCGTCTTGCGGCTGCGCAAGCGCTGCATCAGTTCGGACATCGAGGGTGGTGCGAGAAAGATCAGGATCGCCTGCGGCACCAGCCGCCGGATCGACGCTGCTCCCTGCACGTCGACTTTGACGACCACCGTCTTTCCACTGCGCAAGGCGCGGCGCACACGCTCCTTGGGGACACCGTACAGATGTCCGTAGACCTCCGCCGACTCGAGGAATTCGCCACGATCACGAGCAGCCAAGAACTCCTCGCGCGTCATGAAAATGTAGTGGACACCGTCGATCTCACCAGGCCGGCGCGGACGCGTGGTCGCGGTGACTGCGAAATGGAACTCGGGATGCACTTGACGCATCCGCTCGATGACGGTGTCCTTGCCGACACCGGATGGTCCGGAGATGACGATCAACTTGGGGCGGACACGCTGCCGGAGTTCTTCGAGGAGTTCATCGGCCTGCGTATTCAATCCGAGGTCGTCCGTCACCGGCCCGGACCTCCCCTGCTGTCCGCTCCCACCCTGGGGTGGCTCGGATCGGCCACCTGTCGTCATTGTGCCATAGTTGAGAACGCTCGACAGACTCGAACTCGAAAGGAGCAGGCGTGTTCGACGTTCTGACGATCGCGGCACTGGTCGACGAGTTGCGAAAGACGCTCCTGCGGGGACGCGTGCAGAAAGTCGTCCAGACCGCACCGCTCGCCGTCGCCCTGGAGTTCTACGCAGGGCAGCGCTGGGGACTGATCATCGACGTGAATGCCCAGGAGCCACGCTTGCACCTTGCGCAAGCTGTTCCGGCCGGTGATCCGGAGCAGGTGACGCCGTTTCTCTTGCTGCTCCGGAAATACGTCCGCGGCGCACGCCTCGTGCAGGTCGAGCAGGTACCACTGGAGCGGATCCTCCGCTTGCGCTTCGCGACCGTTCTCGTGGAGGAGCAGCGAGGACGAATCGAGCGTCTACCAGTGGAGACCGAACTGGTCATCGAATTGATGGGGCGGCACAGCAACGCCATTCTGGTCGCAGCCGACGGGAAGATCCTCGATGCGCTCAAGCGCGTGACCCCAGAAATGAGTGCTGCCCGACCTGTCCTGCCAGGTCGGCCCTACCAGCCGCCTCCTCCACAGTTGAAACGCGATCCGCGCCGCCTGAGCGCCGACGCCGTGGACTCGCTGCTTCTCGAAGGACGGCCGGACCAGGAGCTGGCGACCGCACTCGTCCAACAACTGACCGGCTTCAGTCCACAGATGGCTCGCGAAGCGGTCTACCGGGCATTCGGGACAACAGCGGTGACGGTCAGTGAGGCACGGGACGCTTCCAGCGGGTCGGAGCGACTGGCGACCGCGATCGCCAGCGTCATCGAGCCACTGGTGACTGGCCAGTTCGCGCCGACGGTGTACTGGAGCAACGGCGTTCCCGTGGCATTTTCGGCCATCCCTCTGCACTACGGTCAGGGGCTCGAGGCAGAAGTGTTCCCCAGCATGTCGATGGCGATCGAGCGATTCTTGGCCGAGCGACCACAGGGTGAAGAGACCGGTCGTGACCGGTATGCGCAGCGTCGTCGCCGTGTCCTGACCGCGATCGAACGGGAGCGAGCACGGGTCGAAGCGCGCTTGCATGCGTTGGAGCAGGAGCGAGCGCGCGCGGCGGAGGCGGAGCGCTGGAGGAGAATGGGAGAAGCGATCCTGGCCGCACTCGGCGAGCTCGTGCCGGGACAACGTGAACTCGTGGTCGATGACCTGCGGATCCCGCTCGATCCGGACCGTACGCCAGTGGAGAACGCACAGGCGTATTTCGAGCGCTATCGGAAGGCGAAAGCTGCTGCCGAGCAGATACCCGTGCGGATCGAGGAGACGCGCTTGGAACTCGAATACTTGCGGCAGCTCGAAGCACTCGCGCAGGTCGCCGATACAGCGGAAACGCTGGAGGCTCTGCGCCAGGAGATCGGGCTCGCCGAAAGGAACCGGAACGCTGGCGAGCGGACGAAGCGCGCAAGCCAGCGCAAGTTGCGCGTCTGGCGGACACTCCGCGGGGACCGGATCGTCGTCGGACGCAATGCACGCGAGAACGATTGGATCACCTTCTCGCTCGCGCGTCCGGCGGATGCGTGGCTGCATGCCCGTGGTCTGGCTGGTGCGCACGTGATCGTCCAGTGGGCTGGAACAGAGGACCCCGATATTCTCGAGCGCGCTGCAGCGCTCGCAGCATGGTACAGCGAGGGACGCGCAGGCACGCGAGTGAGTGTCGATGTCACCCAGCGACGTCACGTGCGTCGCATTCCAGGAGCAGCGCCCGGATTGGTCCGCTACCGCAACGAGCGGACGCTGGCCGTTCGACCGCGCCCTCCCGAAGAACTCGGACTCCTGGAGGGGTGAGACGCCTCACACCGGCTTGGCGAAGCGAGCCAAGAGCACACCGAGCTCGTAGAGAAAGTACATCGGGGCGGCGACGAGAAACATGTTGAAGGGGTCCGGCGTCGGCGTGATCAGAGCTGCAGCCACCGCGATGATCAGGATGGCGAACTTGCGCAGCGAGGCGAGTCGCTGCGCAGAGACGATTCCGAGCTTAGCCAGGATGAAGATCACCACGGGGAGCTCGAAGACGACCCCGACCCAGAGCAGGAGGGTCATGTAGAAGGAGACCACTTCTTCGGCCCGGAACTGGGCCTCGAAGACGCTGCCACCGAAATGCGACAGGAAGCTCAAGGCGCGCGGCACGAGGACGAAGAAGGCGAAAACCACACCAGCGACGAACATGATGGACACGAACGGCAGAGCACGGTACAGGTAACGCTTTTCCTTGCGCGTCAAGCCGGGGGCCAGGAAGCGGACGAGTTGATACACGATCATCGGCATGGCGAAGCCGATGCCGAGATAGAGCGCGACCTTGGTGTACGTGATGAACGACTCGGTCGGGGTGATCGCGTAGAGGCGCTCGATCCCGGACATGCGGATGATGAGCCGCATCGTCGGGAAGGCGAGCGCCAAACCGATGACGAAGCCGACAGCGATGGCGAGCAGGGCGTAGATGAGCCGCGTGCGGAGCTCTTCCAAGTGCTCCTGCAGCGTCATCTCCTTGTAGAACTCTTCCGGTTCGGGTTCGGGCTCGTTCGGCTGCGGCGCCGGCTGACCGCGGACACGATCGAGAAGGCTGACCATGGTTCCCTCGCTGCTCCGCTGCGCGCTCCGTTCGCACGCTAAGCGTAACAGACAGGCGCGGGCACGACGAGTCCCGCGCCTGTCTGCGCCGCGTCAGCTCGCCGTCACTGCTTGCCGAGGTGCTCCTCGATGAAGTTGATCGCGTCACGCACGGTGACGATGTTGGCTGCCTCTTCGTCCGAGATCTCGATGCCGAACTCTTCCTCGAGCTGCATGATCAGCTCGACGAGGTCCAGCGAATCAGCATTGAGATCCTTGACGAACTCGGCATCCGGAGTCACCTCGCTCGGATCGACACCGAGCTGCTCGGCCACGACGGCCTGCACCCGCTCCAAAATCGACGACGACACGCCAACCACCTCCCCAGCGACCGAATCCTGACCCGCGGGTATCCAGCTTTCCCCGGTAGTATGACTGAGCGTGCCTTCCTATGCAAGTGATCGGCACCAGTGCACACGCCATCGATCGTCGCTCCTCGATCGCCATCCGTGCAGGTTGCGACCTTCAGCAAACGTAAGCACACGCACCGAGCCTGCAGCCCCCACCCGAGCACGCAGCGCTCGGTGTCCGACTCGATCCCTCAGGTTGGAGATTTGCCCGGTGCCCACGAGGGAGTGCCTCGGTGATTGCTCGCCCTGCTCTCCGGTTCGGCTGGTCACACCGACCGTCCAGCACGCCGTCGCGGCCGGGCACGCCACCGGTTGCGCGGTCACTGGAAATGCATGCTGTACCGGGTGCCTTCCCGCTCACTGCGGCCGAGCGCGGACAGCGACGAGCAGCGTCACCGGAGATCGCGCACGACGTACTGCGGGAGGACCGTCCCGCCAGTCGGCCCTGCCGCCAGCTCGAAGCTCGGCACCCACAGCGGTTCGCGGCAGCGACTCAGCTTCCCGAGGATGCCAGGTTGGCAGCGATCGTTCCCAGTACTCCGTTGACGAAGCGGCTGGAGCTCTCGCCGCCATACTGTTTCGCGATTTCGACGGCTTCGTTGATGGCAGCCTTCAAAGGGACATCCGGCTCGTGCAACAGCTCGTAGATCGCGATGCGGAGGATGTTGCGATCGACTGGCGGAAGCTGGTCGACCGGGAAAGCCGGTGCTGCCTCAGCGATCA
Source organism: Thermomicrobium sp. (assembly GCA_034434855.1). GTDB lineage: Bacteria > Chloroflexota > Chloroflexia > Thermomicrobiales > Thermomicrobiaceae > Thermomicrobium. The sequence continues at coordinate 23,774 of DAOTYK010000207.1, read as the reverse complement.
TCCGATCGATCCGCTCGCGATCGGTCCACACACCGGTCACGAGCCGCTCCGCATAGCGGCGCACGGGCTGGGCAACACTCGCCTGGCTGCGATGCCGCTCGAGCACCTCCTCCAGCGAGTGGTTGGCGACATCGACCTCGTACAGGATCTGCAGAGCCAGGATGCGTGCTTGGCGTCGGATTCGCGCGAGTGACATGTCCAGTTCCTTCTGGTTCCCTCGTCGCTGCGGCGAAACGACGGCACTCGTGATCGTGATCGCGATCGGAACCGAATCCATGGGATCCTCGCGGCGAGCGGAACCGTAGCACCATCGAGAGGACTGCCGAGCAGCCCCCACGGATCGATTGTACCCTGCTCAGCCCTGCTGGCTGGCGAGGTACTCGGCCAGGAAGGTCGTCGTGTGCCGACTAGCCCGGAAATCCGGGTGCTGCAGGATGCGACGGAGAAGCGGGATCGGAGTTGGCACGCCGCTGATGACCGTTTCGCGGAGGGCGCGGTCGAGTCGCTCGATCGCTTGCGCCCGATCGAGTCCCCAGGCGATCACCTTGCCCAAGAGCGAGTCGTAGTGCGGCGGGACGACGTAGCCAGCATAGGCATGCGAGTCGACGCGGATTCCGGGGCCACCTGGCCAGATCAATTGCTCGATGCGGCCAGGACGCGGCGCGAAGTCGCGGTCGGGATCCTCGGCCGTGACGCGCACTTCGATGGCGTGCCCCCGGGGTGCACGATCGCGCTCGCGTAGTTCGAGACGCTCGCCGGCCGCGATGGCCAACTGCCACTGGACGAGATCGAGGCCGGTCACGGCTTCGGTGACTGGATGCTCGACCTGGAGACGCGCATTGGCTTCGGTGAAATAGAAGCGGCCTTCCCGATCGACCAGGAACTCGAAGGTGCCTGCACCGACGTACCCGACCGCCCGTGCACCGCGAACAGCGGCCTCGTGCAGCGCATCGCGCACCTTCGCTGGCAAATCGGGTGCGGGAGCCTCTTCGATCAGTTTCTGGTAGCGGCGCTGGATGGAGCAGTCGCGCTCACCGACTGCGAAGATGTTCCCGTGCTGATCGGCCAAGATCTGCACCTCGACGTGCCGCGGCCGCTCCAGGTAGCGTTCCAGATAGACAGAGGGATCACCGAAGGCTGCCTGCGCCTCCTGCTGAGCGACTTGGAGAGCCGTGGCGAGCTCGCGCTCCTCCCGCACGATCCGCATGCCGCGCCCGCCGCCACCGGCCGCAGCCTTGACGAGAACAGGATAGCCCAGCTTGCGCGCGATGCGCCGGGCCTCGCTCGCATCGCGAACGGGCGCCTCGCTCCCCGGGACGATCGGGAGCCCAGCGCGCTGCATGAGGCGGCGTGCTTCTGCCTTGTCGCCGAGCGCACGGAGCGTCTGCGGTCGAGGCCCGATGAAGGTGATCCCGCATTCCTCGCAGATCTCGGCCAGGAGTGCGTTCTCGGCCAAAAAACCGTAACCGGGGTGGAGGGCATCGCAGCCGGTGACGATCGCCGCACTGATGATGGCGGGAATATGGTTGTAGCTCCGCTCAGCTGGCGCCGGCCCGATACAGATCGCCTCGTCGGCCAAACGCACCGGCAACGATTCTCGGTCGGCCTCCGAGTAGGCGACGACGGCTGGGATACCCAGTTCCCGGCAAGCGCGGAGGACGCGGAGCGCGATCTCGCCTCGGTTGGCGATGAGGACCTTGCGGATCATGCCGCTCACGATGCCATGGTGAGCCCGCCGTCGACCGCCAGGACGGCTCCTGTGATGTACCGTGCGCCCGGCGAGACGAGGAAGGCGATCGCCTCGGCGACATCCTCCGGTGCGCCGTAAAAGCCCATCGGAATCTGCTCGAGGAGCTTTTGCTGGAGTTCAGCCGGTAAGGCCTCAGTGAGGCGCGTCTGAATAAATCCGGGGGCGACGACGTTGACAGTGATGCCACGGCTCGCCACTTCGCGGGCCAGCGCCTTGCTGAAGCCGATGATACCGGCCTTGGCCGCAGCGTAGTTGGTCTGCCCGATGTTCCCGATGAGCCCGGATACGGAGGAGAGATTGACGATGCGTCCATACCGCTGACGCAGCATCGGCCGCAGGGCGGCTCGGCAGCAATAGAAGACGCTCGTCAAGTTGGTCTCGAGGACGGCATGCCAGTCCTCGTCCCGCATCCGCAAGAGGAGCGTATCGCGCGTGATCCCCGCATTGTTGACGAGCGCATCCAAGCGGCCGAACTGGTCGATGGCCGCCTGCACCATCGCGCCCACTTGTTCTGGGTCCGTCACGTCGGCTCGGAAAGCGATGGCGGTTCCGCCAGCTGCCTGAATGTCCTCGACGAGCGCCTGAGCCAGCGTCTCGTCGCCGCGGTAATTGACGACGACCTTGAAGCCGTCTCGGGCCAACCGCAACGCGGTCGCACGACCGATCCCACGCACAGCCCCGGTCACGATCGCTGCTCCGTGTTCTCCGCTCATCGCTCCTCCTTCGCCACCCGCTCGTGTCGGACGAGCGAGCCATCCTCCGCTCGCAGGAGCTGTTCAGCCGTGGTGGTCTTGGCAGTGGGTGCAATGCGCCGGATCAAGCCGGTCAGCACCTGGCCGGGACCGATCTCCCAGAAGTGCGCGACGCCGAGGTCGAGCGCGCGCTGCACGACCGCAACCCAGCGAACCGGCGCCGCGATCTGTTCGATGAGCTCCCGGCGGAGATCCTCCGGATCGGTGAGCACGCGCGCATCCGAGCACGCGATCAGCGGCGCTCTGGGCGATCGAATCGGAACATTCGCCAATTCGAGGGCGAGCGCATCGGCAACCGGCCGCATCCAGCGAGAATGGAAAGCGGCGTTGACCGGCAACCGGACGACACGCCGCGCACCCGCAGCGCGGGCGAGTTCGGCTGCGCGATCGAGGGCCTCGTCCGGCCCGCTCAGCGTCAGTTGGTTGGGAGCGTTCTCGTTGGCCAACTCGACGCCGGCCTCGCCAGCGATGGCGGCCAGTCGCGCGCGGTCCAGGCCGATGACCGCCAGCATCCCACCGCGCCCGTAGGTTTCCATGAGTTCACCGCGGCGCCGGACGAGCCGCAGGGCATCGGCCAACGTCAGACTGCCGACTGCCACCAAGGCCGTGTATTCGCCCAGTGAGTGGCCAGCGACGACGCGCGGTTCTGGAAGCAACCCGCGAGCCTCGAGCACACGGAGGTACGCGATGCTGGTGGCGAGGAGCGCCGGTTGCTGATTGCGCGTCGCGGCGAGTTCCTCCTCCGGCCCCTCGAAGACGATGCGGGAGAGCGGGAAGCCGAGTACCGCATCCGCTTCCGCGAAGACTGCGCGAGCCAGCGCATCCTCGCTGGCCAGTTCACGACCCATGCCCACCCATTGGGATCCCTGTCCGGGGAAGACCCAGGCATCCTGCATGCACTCATCCTCCGCGTTGCACGCCACGCGCACCCCAGCGGACGACGCTGGCGGCCCAGGCGAGTCCGGCGCCGAAAGCGACCAGAACGACGTTCATACCCGGGCGGAGGACACCCTGGTCTGCGGCCTCGGCCAGCCCGATCGGCACCGAAGCGGCCGACGTGTTCCCGTAACGGTCGAGGTTGACCCAGACCTTCTCCCAGGGCAGGCCGAGACGCTCGACCGCTGCCTCGATGATCCGCCGGTTCGCCTGGTGCGGGATCAGGAGATCCACGTCCTCGAGCGAGAGGCCGGCTCGCGCCACTGCCTCCAGGGCAGCTTCACCGATGATCCGCACCGAAAACCGGAACACCTCGCGGCCAGCCATGCGGATGACCGGTCGCTTGGGTGCGACCGTGCCGTTCGCGCGAAGGAGGTCGGGAAAGCCTTCGAGATACAGATGGAGAGCGCCGGTGCCGTCCGACCCGAGCACGGTGGACAGTACACCCTCGTCGGCATCGCTCGCTTCCAGCACCACGGCCCCGGCGCCGTCACCGAAGAGGACACAGGTCGTCCGGTCGGTGAAGTCGAGCCAGCGGGTGAGCGCGTCGACGCCGATCACCAGCACCGCGCGAGCAGTTCCGGCCATGATGAACTGGGCACCGACACCGAGCGCGTAGACGAAGCCCGAACAGGCCGCAACCAAGTCGAAGGCTCCGGCTCGGGTCGCTCCCAGCGCTGCCTGTACCAGCGACCCGGTAGCTGGCATCAAGTAATCGGGGGTCGTGGTCGCGACGATGATCAGGTCGAGTCGCTGCGGATCGAGCTGAGCCGCCTCCAGCGCACGCTGCGCTGCGGCCGTAGCCATCTGGACGGTCGTCTCGTCGGGGCCGGCGATACGGCGCTCGCGGATACCGGTCCGCGTGACGATCCATTCGTCCGAGGTCGCGACCATGCGTTCCAGGTCGGCGTTGGTCAGTACCTGGGCGGGGACGTAGGCACCCCACCCGGTGATCGCGGCACGGTACGCCATCGCGCTGCCCCCTACCCTGCAGCGCCGTCAGGCCTCGGGACGTCGCTGCCGCTTCTTCTTCTGGACATCCAAAACGAGGCGACCGCGGTAATGACCGCAGTGTGGGCAGACGTAATGGGTGCGATGCTTCTGCCCACAGGTCCGGCAGGTCGTGAGCGGCGGTACCTCGATGTACTGGTGTGCGGCGCGGAATCCTTGTCGCCGCTTGCTGACTTTGTGCTTCGGTACAGCGCCCATCGGGTCGATCCTTCCATGTCTCGTTCGACGACTCGGTGCATGCCGAAATTCCTCCGCGAGGAGGTCGATGCATGCTGACTGCAAGTTGTCGCACAATCACGCTCGTTCGTCAAGGAGCGACTGCAGGACAGCCAGCCGTGCGTCGATCACCTCTTCCTCGCGCTGCCAGAGCGACTCCGGCCCTGGGCACTGGGGGCCACAGACCGGGTAAAGGGGGATAGCCAGGATCGCATACTGACGGAGCATTTCCTGCAAATCGAGGTGATGGTTCTTGTCGATGGTAAAGATATCCTCGTCCGGTGGGGGTGGGAGGGGGAGACCGGTGAGGATATCGACAGTCGGCCAGAACTCGGCCTCGAAGGTCTCGCTGTAGCGGCCGTCGAACTCGGTGAGGCAGCGGACACAGGTCTGGTGCGCCGTGACATGGAGCTGGCCGGTCGCCAGGATGCCGTTGGAGGTTCGCAGCAATCGCACCGAGGCGGTGAGATCGCGCGCTTCGAGGTCGCTGTCCAGCACGAGCTTATCGAGATGAACAGTAAAGTATCGCTCGGTACCGACAGGAGCCTTGAGGAGCTGGGAAACGTTGATGATGGTGTCGTTCTCGAGGTGCCTGATGCGCATGGGACAGTCCTCCGGTCGCGTCCCTCGGGGGGTGCGCAACTTCTTAAGTGTAACAGGCGCGCCCAAGAGTGCCCAGAAGGGCTTTCCCCGTCTGCGCTCCGCGGAGTAGAATGCCCCCGCGGGCTCGCTGAGCAACGGGGAGCGCGGCGATGCGGGAGAATCGAGTGAAACGGCGACTCCAGGCGGGTGAGGCGGTCATCGGCTGTTTCATTCCCTACCCCTCCCCGGAGTTGGCGGAGATTTGCGGCTACCTCGGCTTCGATTTCGTCCTGCTCGATGCCGAGCATGGCCGCATCACCGAGGAGACAGCGTACCACATGGTCTTGGCCGCCGAGGTCGCTGGGACGGTCCCGATCGTCCGCGTCCCGCTCAATCACCGGCAAGTCATCCTCCGCTATCTCGATCTCGGTGCCGCCGGCGTGATGGTTCCGCAGGTCAACACCCCGGAGGAAGCAGCCGCTGCAGTGGAGGCATGCCGCTACTACCCACAGGGTCGGCGGGGTGTCGCGGGGGTGCGGGCTGCGAACTTCGGGCTGACGAGACCACTGAACGAGTACGTCCAGCATGCCAACGAGGAAACGCTCGTCATCGTCCAGATCGAGCATATCGCGGTGGTCGAGCAGCTGGAGGAATATCTGGCTTTGCCCGGTATCGATGTCCTCTTCGTCGGACCGAACGACCTCGCACAGTCGATGGGCTACCCGGGACAGCAATTCCATCCCGAGGTGCAAGCAGTGATCGACGACATCGTGCGGCGCGTCGACGGTCGTCTGCCACTTGGGACGACCGCACCGACCGCTGAACTGGCGCAACGCCAGCTGGAGCGCGGTTTTCGCATGCTGGCGACCAACACGACCGCGCTGCTCGCAGCGGGAGCGCGTTCCATGCTCGCCGCGGTCAGCGCGCGAGCCTGAGGAGGCGAGCGGAGGATCACGGACGGGAGGCTCGAGCGATGGCTGGGACAGAACTCTTGCCGATCGCGTTCTTCGAGGGGCGCTTCGTGCCGATCCAGGAGGCGAAGGTCAGTATCGCGACGCATGCGCTCCAGTACGGGACGGGAGTCTTCGCCGGTATCCGCGGCTATCTCGATCGCGATGGGCAGACGATCAATATCTTCCGCCTGCCGGATCATACCCGTCGTCTGCTCCAATCGGCCCGCCTCCTGCGGGCAGAGCTGCCCTACGACACCGAGTCGCTCGGCGAACTGATCGTGGAACTGGTGCGGCAAAATGCCCCACGCACCGATGTCTACATCCGCCCCTTCGTCTACAAGGCGGATCTGGAGATCGGCCCCAAGCTCAAGGGAGTGCGGGACGAGCTGGCCATCTACATGCTGCCGATGCAGGAGTACCTGCCCATCACCCACCCGATCCGCTTGATGACCACCTCCTGGATGCGCACAGTCGACGTCGTCATTCCCAGCCGGGCCAAGGTCTGCGGCGCGTACGTCAATTCCGCCTTCGCCAAGGACCAGGCGATGGAATGCGGATTCGACGATGCCATCATGCTCAATCACCACGGCAAGGTGGCGGAAGGCAGCGCAGCCAACCTGTTCATCGTCCGCAACGGCACGCTCATCACCACGCCGGTGACGGCCGACATCCTGGAAGGGATCACGCGGCGAACGATCTTGGAGTTCGCGCACGATCTGGGAATTCCGGTCGAAGTGCGGGAGATCGATCGGAGCGAGCTCTACATCTGCGACGAGGCGTTCCTCTGCGGTACTGGTGTCCAGATCTCGCCGATCGGGAACATCGATGGGCGCACGGTCGGGACGGGCGAGATCGGCCCGATCACGGCACGCTTGCAGCAGCTCTATCTGGCCGTGGTGCGTGGTGAGGACACGCCGTACCGGCACTATCTCACCCCCGTCGTGGTCACTCGCGAAGCGGAGGCACGTTGAACCGCCGCGGATATCTCGGGATCCCGGATACCCGGTACGGTCACCGGGCGATGGACGCCTGAGTGGAGCGGAGCGTGCGCCGGAGTCTCTGGATCGTCAGCATCGTCCTGGCTTGCACGGTCGTCATCGGCTGTCGCGCGCGCCCCACCCCCACACCGTATCCGGCTTCTCCGCCGGCCGAAACGAGCGCGCCCGTCGCGCCAACGACCGTTCCTGCTCCGGTCGCTCCGGCACCCGTCGTGCCCAACGCGACGGCGACGGCCAGCGAAGTCGCACCGGGAAGCATGTCCGACCGCGGGATCGTCGAGGCTGGCTTCGAGGAACCCCGCACCCTCAACCCGCTCTTCGTGGCCGATCCGCTCTCTGATACCTTGAGTCGGCTCGTCTTCGACGGACTGGTCACGCTCGATCCCAAAACCGCCGAGCCGGTTCCAGCCCTCGCGGAGTCGTGGGAGGTGAGTCGCGACGGGACGATCTACACCTTCCGACTGCGCGAGGGGGTGCGCTGGCACGATGGCCAGCCACTGACGGCCAACGATGTCGTCTTCACCTACCAGCGGATGCTCGACCCCGACGTGCGCTCTCCACGCTACTCGCGACTCGCCGAGCGCATCAAAGCGGTCGAGCTGGTCGATAGCCGGACCGTTCGGATCACGCTGATCCGTCCCGATGCCTCGTTCTTGCCGGTGTTGGGGACGATCGGAATCGTGCCTGAGCATGTGCTGGGAACGGTGCTGCCGCAGCAGCTGGTGACCGATCCTTTCGGACTCTCCTCCGCAGTCGGCACAGGCCCCTTCATCCTGACCCAGTGGCTGCGCGGTGTCTCGCTCACTTTTCGGGCCAATCCGGACTATTACCGGGGTGCCCCGCAAGTGCCCCAGTACACGTATCGGATCGTGAGCACGCTCGAGGAATTGGAACGAGGCCTGCGCGACGGCACGATCGACTGGGCCGTGATCGATGCAGCACAGGCAGGCCGACTCCCGACGATCGATGGGGTGACGATCGATCGGCTACCGGGGTACGAACTCGTCGTCGTCGCGCTCCAGCTCGATCCAGCCAAGAGCAAGCTGTTCGCTGACGAGCGGGTGCGCCGAGCGCTCTTGCTGGGGACCGATCGGGCTGCGCTGGTCGAGACCGTCTGGGGCGGACGCGCTCGAGTCGCCGAGGGGCTCCAACCACCGGCTTCTTGGGCTGCCGGTGAACCGGCGATCCGCTACCCCTACGATCCGGAGGAGGCACAACGTCTGCTGAGCGAGGCGGGATGGGTGCCGGGAGACGACGGAGTGCGCACCCGGGAGGGGCAACGGCTGCACTTCCGCTTGCTGGCGACCGGTGCGGACCCGAGTCGCCGAGCAGTGGCCGAACTCCTGCAGCAGCAATGGCGGGCCCTGGGTGTCGACGTGGAACTCGAACTCCGGTCCTGGGCCGAAGTCCGACGACGCGCGACGCAGGAGCGCGACTTCGATGCCTTGTTGATCGGCATTCTCTGGGATGTCGATCCCGACCAGAGCGCGGTCTGGTCCAGCGATTCGTTCTTCGATGGCCTCAATTTCGGCCATTATCTCGATCCGGAAGTCGACCAGAAGCTGGTGGAGGCGATCGCCACCACGGATCGCCAGCAGCGCGCCGCGCTGTACCGGGAGATCGAGCAGCTCGTCCTGAGCGATTTGCCCATGTTGCCGCTCGTCTATCCCGATGTGATCGTCGTGCGGTCGGAGCGGCTAGACATTCCGGTGCTCGATGCGCTGGTGGTGCGGACCCGAACCGGGATCGAGCTGTGGCGGTTCCGAACCGGGGGTTGAAAAGGGGAAGCGACTGCGCCTGATTCCAGGTTCAGCCCGTGCAGTCCGGCTGACGCAGGCAGCGAGACCGGCCGGGTTCGTCGCCTCCTGTTGACGGTGTAGAGCAGAACCGGTAGACTGGGCGCGTAGCCGCAGCGAGCGGGATTCCGGCGTGTGAGCGTTCGACGAGCCAGGTGGATGTAAGGGGGCATGATGGAACCGCTGCTCGAGGTACGCGATTTGCGTACCCAGTTCTTCACCCAGGATGGCGTCGTCAAGGCGGTCGATGGGGTGTCGTTCCACTTGAAGCCCGGTGAGACACTGGGGCTCGTCGGGGAAAGCGGATGCGGCAAGAGCATCACGGCACTCTCCATCATGCGCTTGATCCCCAGCCCGCCGGGCAAGATCGTCAGCGGCGAGATCATTTTCGAGGGCGAAGACATCCTGAAGATGAGCGACGACGAGGTGCGGTCGATCCGCGGCCGGAAGATCGCGATGATCTTCCAGGATCCGATGACCTCGCTCAACCCCGTCTTGACGATCAACCGGCAGATCAGCGAAGCCTTGGAGCTCCATCTTGGGATGAGCAAGCAGCAGGCACGGCAGCGGGCGATCGAGCTCCTCAAGATGGTCGGCATCCCCAACGCCGAGCAGCGGGTAGATCAGTATCCTCACCAGTTCTCGGGTGGGATGCGCCAGCGCGTGATGATCGCGATGGCGCTCTCCTGCAACCCGTCCCTTCTCATCGCCGATGAGCCCACGACCGCATTGGACGTGACGATTCAAGCCCAGATCCTCGACTTGATCCGGACGCTGCAGCACGAGCACAACACGGCGCTCATCCTGATCACCCACGACCTCGGGGTCGTCGCCGGCATGACCGACCGGATCAACGTGATGTATGCCGGTCACATCGTGGAGACAGCGCCGACCGAGGAGCTGTTCGAGAATCCGAAGCATCCGTACACGGTCGGCCTGTTGAATTCGATCCCGCGGCTGGACGCGCCGCGCAAGGAACGACTCAATCCGATCCGTGGGCTTCCGCCTGACTTGATCGATTTGCCCGACATGTGCCCGTTCGTCCCACGTTGCGATTTCGCGCGGGAGAAGTGCAGCGAAAAGAATCCGCCGCTTTTCGATGTGAACCCGGTACACCGATCAGCCTGCTGGTATTGGGAAGAGGTATCGCTCGCCGGTCCACGACGGCACGGAGAGGTGAGGGCTGACGATGGCAACTGAACTGCGTCCGGCACCGACGACGAGCGGTCGGCATGATCGGGAAGTCCTGCTCGATGTCCGCAACCTCAAGATGTACTTCCCGCTCACCCGGGGAATCATCTTGCAGCGACGCGTCGGCTGGGTGAAAGCGGTCGACGATATCTCGTTCCAGATCTTTCGGGGCGAAACGCTCGGGCTAGTGGGAGAGAGCGGCTGCGGCAAGAGCACGACCGGTCGGGCGATCCTCCAGCTCTACAAGCCGACGGCAGGAGAAGTCCTGTTCAACGGCATCGACCTGACCAAGCTCCCGCCCGGCGAGATGCGCAAGATGCGCCGGCACATGCAGATGATCTTCCAGGACCCCTACGCCTCGCTCAACCCACGCATGACGGTCGGGAGCATCATCGCTGAGCCGATGCAAATACACAATCTCGTCCCCAAGGAGCAACGGAACCAGCGGGTCCAGGAGCTCCTCGAGGTCGTCGGGCTCAACCCCTACTTCGCCAACCGCTACCCGCACGAGTTCTCGGGTGGGCAGCGGCAACGGATCGGTATCGCCCGTGCCCTGGCTGCCAATCCGGAGTTCATCGTGGCCGACGAGCCGGTCTCGGCGCTCGACGTCTCGATCCAAGCCCAGATCATCAACCTGCTCGAGGAGCTGCAAGAGAGGTTCCATCTCACCTATCTCTTCATCGCGCACGATCTGAGCGTGGTGCGGCACATCTCGGACCGGGTCGCCGTCATGTACCTCGGCAAGATCGTCGAACTGGCAGACCGCAACGCGCTCTACGATGATCCGCTGCATCCCTACACCAAGGCACTGCTGAGCGCAGTCCCGATTCCGGATCCCAAGATCGAAAAGAAGCGCGAGCGGATCATCCTGACCGGCGACGTTCCCAGCCCGATCAACCCGCCGAGCGGCTGCCGGTTCCATACGCGCTGCCCGTACGCCATGGATATCTGCGCCAAGGTCGAGCCGCGGTTCATCGATCAAGGTGGCGGTCACTTCGTCGCCTGCCACCTCTATCCCGGCTGCACGCCGTAACGCGCCGTGCTGGGACGACTGGACCCACAAACGATCCTGGCCACGCTCCTCGCCTTCGTGATCGCCATCACGGTGCACGAGTTCGCGCACGCATGGACCGCCTTGCGCTTGGGCGACGACACGGCTGCCCGACAAGGCCGGGTGACGCTGAACCCGCTGGCACACCTCGATCCGATCGGCTCGATCGGTCTCTTGATGATCGTCTTTTTAGGCTTCGGTATCGGTTGGGGGAGACCGGTACCGGTCAACCCCAATCGCTTGCGCTGGGGGCATCGCGGGATGGCGCTGACGGCGCTGGCCGGGCCACTTTCCAACGTCATCATCGCCTTCGCCTTCGCGCTTCCCTACCGGTTCGGTCTCCCGGCAGCACCCGAACTGGTGACGACGTTCGTACAGCGCCTCATCCTGGTGAACCTGTTGCTCGCGGCGTTCAACCTCATCCCGATCCCGCCGCTCGACGGTCTGAAGATCCTGCTCGGGCTGTTGCCAGCTTTCTGGTACCCGGTCCTGGCACCGCTCGAGCGCTACGGTGTCGGCATCTTGCTCGTCCTGATCGTCTTCGGCAGTCTGGGTGGCAGCATCCTCGCCGCGATGTACCTGCCCGTTTATCGCCTGCTGTTCCGCCTCGTGGTCGGCGAGGCACCGCTCTGAGCACGGGGACAGCATGCGCCTGATCTTCCCCTCCACGCGATTGCGGGACGTTCCAGTCAATGCCGGGCCGTTCAGTGGGCCACTGGATCTCCTGCTGCACCTGGTCGAGTCGCGGCAGCTGCCCATCACCGCGGTATCGCTCCGCGCCGTGACCGAGCAGTTCCTAGCTGCCGTGGAGACGCTGGAAGCACACCAGCCCGAACTCCTGGCCGACTTCCTGGTCGTCGCCAGCCGTTTGACCGTTCTCAAAGCGCGAGCGCTCCTCCCGCACCACGACGTCGCGGACGAGGATGCCGAGTCACTCGTCCAGGATCTGGAGCGGTATCGCGCCTTCCGGGACGCGGCAGCGTGGCTGCAGGCGCGAGCAGCCGCCGGGCTCCGCTGCTGGACGCGACCTGCCCTCCCGCGTGCGCCGCGCGCTGCGCCCACCGGCGACCCGACCCAGTTGCAGCGTGCGCTCGCGCGCTGGGCGCGACGGCAGCGCCCCGCGGCACTGCCCCTCCGCTGGACACCGGTCATCTCGCTCACCGCGATGATCGCCCGCATCCGCGAGCGACTCGCTGGGCGACGTACGTTCCGCGAACTCCTGGGCGCGCGGCCGACTCGACCGGAAGTCGTGGCCGGGCTCCTGGCGCTCCTCGTCCTGGCCCGACGACGACTGGTCACCCTCGAACAGCCAGAACCGTTCGGCGAGATCTGGGTGCAGCGGAGGGACGAATATGGCACGAGCTGATCGCGTCGCCGCGCTCGGCGCGCTCCTCTTCGCGGCTGGAGAGCCGGTCGCGCGCGAGCGACTGGCTGCCCTCCTCGAATGTACAGCGGAGGAACTGGAAGCCGCACTGCGGGAACTGGCCGAGCGTGCGGCTGAACTGGGGCTGATGCTGCTCGCACACGGCGACGCGGTGCAGTTGGCCACGGCGGCTGAATACGGGCCACTGATCGCGCAGCTCTTGGGCGGCGAAACGGGACGCCTCTCGCCGGCCGCACTGGAGACCTTGGCGATCGTCGCCTACCTGCAACCGGTCACGCGCGCGGAAATCGATACCGTGCGGGGCGTCGACTCCAGCGCGGCGCTCCAGACGTTGCTCGCCTACGGGCTGGTCGAGCCACGCGGTCGACGGCCGACACCTGGGCAACCGGTGGAATACGGAACCACCCCGCTCTTCCTGGAGCGATTCGGTCTCCCGAGCGTGGAGGCGCTTCCACCATTGCCGGACGAGTTAGCGACCCTCATGGCCGAGCGGCGGCGCGAGAGCGAGCGCGTGCCGGCCAACTCGACCCGCCGGGTGACCGGCGACAGAGCCGCCACGAAGTCGGCCACTGCCCGCCTGTGACCCTTCCCCACCGAACGCGTCCTCCCGCGGGGACGCCTCACCGGCGCCGTCGGAACGACGCGGCGGTGTCGCTGGCCGCAATGGCGTCGCGCCGAATACCGTCGCCGTTGCCCCGCGGTGACCGCGACCGCACACCGGCGATCGGCGACGGTGTCGTTTGCCGGCCCTCCGGGCCGGCGGGTCAGGCACCGCCTGCCCCCTACAGGATCGGGCGTTCTGCCGAACCTCGGCCCGCAGGTACCCTGCCGGGAAAATCCGCCCCACCTTGTAGGGGCGAGGCGCTGCCTCGCCCGCCGCGCGCCAGCGCGGCAATTCCTCGCGGCCGGCCGCCCGCACGATGATCGATAACGGCACTGCACTGACCATCGGCGCGGGTTTGCCGCCCTCCGGGCCGGACGGGTCAGGCACCGCCTGGCCCCTACGCGACGGGGATGGCGCCCAACCGTCGCACGCGTGTGCTGCACCGGGGATGCGCCGGCGAACCTGTGTACGGGCGAGGCGCTGCCTCGCCCGCCGCGCGCCAGCGCGGCAAACATCGTGCCGCACAAACGTGGGCGTTGACGACTCGGGTGACACGGTCCCCACCGCGCCAGCTATGAATTCCCGGCCCTTCCGCGCCGGCTGGGTCAGGCACCGCCTGATCACTACAAGGCGGGGGTCATGCACCGCCCCCTGGGCATGCCGATCCCACCGGTCATGCGTCGCCCACCTTGTAGGGGCGAGGCGCTGCCTCGCCCGCCCCACCTGCGGCGCGGCAAAACCTGCGTGGTACCAGCACCGCGCGGCCACTCGCCACGACACCCCGACGACCAGCCGCGGTCTGGTTGCCGGCCCAGCGGGTCAGGCGCCGCCTGACCGCTACGGGACGGGGCCGCTACCCATCCATGGCACCATAGGCCGTCCCGTGGCGACGTCAGGCAACCCTTGTAGGGGCGAGGCGCTGTCCCGCCCACCTGTGGCGCGGCACCGCCCCATCGAACGGTGGGCGGGTGTCCATCCATCGCTCGGGCCCCGATCAGCGCTTGGCAGCACGGGTTTCTCGTGACCAACGGATCGCTGGCCACCGATGCGGTCATCGCCGGCCCTCCAGGCCGGCGGGTCAGGCATCGCCTGACCGCTACAGGATGCGCGCGGCACGCCCCAACCGTGGTCCTCCGATACCCGACCGGGGATGCGCCGACCAACCTATGTAGGGGCGAGGCGCTGCCTCGCGCGCCGCGCCGCATGGCGCGGGAACACGGATCGGGACACACGTGCGCGCGGATTTGGTGTGGCACACCGGTCGATCGGCGACGGGGCGGTGATCTGCCGGCCCTTCCGGGCCGGCCGGGTCAGGCGGCGCCTGACCCCTACAAGACGGGGGTTGCACCCGACCGTGGCCCACCCATGCCCGAGCAGGATGGGTTGCCTCACCGTGTAGGGGCGAGGCGCTGCCTCGCCCGCCGCGCCGCATGGCGCGGCAATCCTGGTCGCATGCGGCGGGAGGCGATGATCCCGACCAATCGCCGCCGAGCAACGGTGGTAATGGGCCGGCTCTCCGGGCCGGCGGGTCAGGCGGTGCCTGACCCCTACGGGCTACAGGCGGGCACCGTACCGCCGGCCTCTGGTCGGTATCCGCCGCACCACCGACGCGCCGGCCCACCCTATCGGGACGAGGCACTGCCTGACCCCTCACGGACCAGGGCACCGCCCGATCATCGCAGCGACGTGGGCCAGCATCCGCGGGATGCCGGCCCGGACTGGGGCGCCGCACCTAGCCGCCTGATGGGGAGGCGACGGGGCTCGTCGTCCGGAGGCTAGCGCGTCCGTGCACCAGCCAGCCTGCGCAGCCGGGCGACCGTTTCCTCGAGCACGTCGAGCGTCCGCTCGATCTCGCTCGCGGTATTGTCCTTGCCGAGTGTGAGGCGCACGCTGCTGCGGGCTTGCTCGGGTGTCAGGCCAATGGCGAGCAAGACATGGCTCGGCTCGGTGGAACCGGTCGTGCAGGCCGATCCAGAGGAGGCGGCGATCCCGTGCAAGTCCAGGTTCAAGAGCAACGTCTCGCCATCGACGCCCGCGAAGGTCACGTTGACGTTGTTGGGCAGCCGTCGGTGACGATGCCCGTTCAGGCGACTGTCCGGGATGCGCTGGAGAATCCCCTCGATCAACCGGTCGCGCAGCGCCTGGACATGCGCGTTGCGCTCGTCGAGTTCCTCGTACGCCAGTTCGAGCGCTCGCGCCATGCCGACGATGCCGGGGACGTTCTCCGTGCCCGCTCGCCGGTTGCTCTCCTGCGCACCGCCGTGCTGCTGCCAAAGGATGGGCGTCCCGCTGCGCACGTAGAGCAACCCGACTCCCTTCGGCCCATAGAACTTGTGGGCACTGATGGAAAGCAGGTCGACGCCGAGCTCCTCGACATCGAGCGGCAACGTACCAGCTGCCTGGACGGCATCGGTGTGGACGGTGATGCCGCGCTCGCGACACACGTGGGCGATCTCGCGGATCGGTTGGATCGTGCCGATCTCGTTGTTGGCGTACATCACGGAAACGAGAATGGTATCCGGACGAAGCGCTGCCTCGATCGCTTCCGGCTGGACGATCCCATCAGCGTCCGGTGCAACGTAAGTGACGTGGAAGCCGAACCGCTCGAGGTACTCAGCGCTGTGGAGAACAGCATGGTGCTCGAAGGCGGTGGTCACGATGTGCCGACCGCGTCCGTTCACGAGGTGCCAGAACGCGACACCTTTGACGGCGAGGTTATCGCTCTCGGTGCCGCCGCTGGTGAAGACGATCTCGCGTGCTTGGCAGTTGAGGAGACGGGCGATGCGAGCACGCGCCTGATCGAGCGCAGCGCGGGCCTCGCGTCCCGCCGCGTAGATGCTCGAGGGATTCCCGAATCGTTCGGTAAAGAAGGGAAGCATAGCCTCGAGCACGCGGGGATCGACTGGGGTGGTCGCCGCATGATCGAGGTAGATCTCGGTTCGGTTCACGCATCCCTCCCAGTATCGACGACCGCGTCCGGTATCAGACCGGCTGCTCGGCGCGTGGACGCGGCGCGTGACTGATCAGATCGGCCAGCGTCGTCGAATCTAAGACCTCGACGATGCTGTCGCGCAGCTTGAGCCAGACGATCCGCGTCGCGCAACCGTCGATCATCGGGCAGATATCCTCGTCGGCGTCCTCGCGCACGCAGTCCATGGGAGCGATCGGCCCTTCCATCACGCGGTAGATCTCGCCGACCTTCACCTGCTCGGGTGGGCGAGCCAACTCGTAGCCTCCGTGGGCGCCGCGGGTGGAAACGACGAGCCCGGCCCGCCGCAACGGCAGCATGAGCTGCTCCAAGTACGCCAGCGGCACGGCCGAGTCCTGGGCGATGACGCTCAACGGCATGGGGCCGCGCCCGTACATGCGGGCCAGCGAGACCATCGCTCGCAATCCGTACTCGCCACGTGTCGAAACCTTCATGGCTCGTGTCCTATCGCTGGAAGCAGGCGAGACGACCTGCGACTTCCTCGCAGCTGAGAATGATTCTCGTCCCGCGCTCTTACCTTACCGCACCGCTCGGGATTCGTCAACCGGATGGTGTTTCTGCTATACTAGGACAGAGGCTGGCCATGTGGCCAGCCGCTTTTCCGTGGGAGGTGGTGGACGATGGCACAGCCAATGCTCATCGATTTGGAAGAACTGGTCGAGCGGCTCGATCGGATCGGGGTGCGTCTTTGACCTGCCCAGCAAGCGTCGGCAGATCGAGCAGCTCGAGCACGAGGCCGCTGATCCGGACCTCTGGCAGGACCCGCAACGCGCCCAATCGCTGCTCCGACGCCTGAGCCAGCTGCGCGACCTCGTCCAGGAATGGGAGACGCTCTCCCAGCAGGCGCGCGATCTCCTCGAGTTGCGCGCGCTGGCGAGCGACGACCTGGAACTGGCGGGACAGGTCGAGCAGGAGGCAACGGAACTCGCCGAGCGGGTCCGGCAGCTGGAGCTGCGCTTGCTCCTCACCGGCCAGTACGACGGGCACGACGCCATCCTGGCGGTCCATGCCGGAACCGGCGGGGTCGACGCCCAGGACTGGGCCGAGATGCTCTTGCGCATGTACCTGCGCTGGGCACAGCGGGTCGGCTTCGCGGCCGAAGTCGTCGATCTCCTGGAGGGAGAAGAGGCGGGGATCAAGAGCGCGACCGTCGAGGTGCACGGTCCCTATGCCTACGGGTACCTGAAGGGAGAGGCCGGGACGCACCGCCTGGTACGCCTCTCTCCGTTCGATGCCGCCCACCGGCGACACACCTCGTTCGCGCTCGTCGAGGTCCTGCCGCTCGTCGAGGAGGATGACGACGTCGAGATCCGCGACGAGGATATCCGCATCGATACCTTCCGCGCCTCCGGACACGGTGGCCAGCACGTCAACAAGACCGAATCGGCGGTGCGGATCACGCACCTGCCGACCGGGATCGTGGTCACCTGCCAGAACGAGCGCTCGCAGATCCAGAACCGCGAGACAGCGATGAAGATCCTCAAGGCGCGCCTCCTGGAGCTGAAGATCCGGCAGCGCCAGGAAGAGCAGGCTCGTCTCAAGGGGAAGCCGGTAGTGACCGGGTGGGGGAACCGGATCCGCTCCTATGTCCTGCACCCGTATACGATGGTCACCGACCACCGCACCGAGGTCAGCACGCCGAACATCCAGGCGGTCCTGGAAGGGGAAATCGATCCGTTCATCGAGGCTTACTTGCACCAGCAGGCAGCCGAGGGTGAGGAGACGACTGCGGCGAGCGATCGCTAGTCTCCTGCTCCTCGCGTTCCTGACGCTCGGCCCGAGCGCGAGCCCGGCCGCACCACGGGTCCAGTTCCAGGACCTCGGTGCGGTCGTGGCGTTTCCCGAGCGGATCGTTTTCACGCTGGTCGCCGAGGCCGAGCAGCCGATCGAGCGGGTGGAGCTCCGTTACCGGCCGGTCGATGGCGAGGTCACCTTCGTCGCCCGTCCACCGGTGGAACCAGGAACCACCATCAGACTCCGCTACGCGCGCGACATGCGCGTCAACTACTTGCCTCCGTTCATCGACCTCGCTTATCGCTGGCGGCTCGTCCTGGCTGACGGCAGGGTCGTCGAATCGCCGGAGCAGCGGCTGGCGTATCGCGACACCCGCTACCGGTGGATGGAGCAGAGCCGCGGACCGGTCCAGCTCTTCAGCGCCGTGGCCGACTACGATTACGTCGAGACAGCGCTCGCGGTGAGCGAGCGCGCGATCAGCCTCTTCAGCCAGCGCTTCGGCGTCGCGCTCGCCGGCCCGGTGCGGATCGTCCTCTACCCGTCACCACAAGCACTGCGGACCGCCTTGCCGCTCCAGAGCGAGGAATGGATCGGCGGGGTGGCAATCCCCGAGTATCGGTTGGTACTCGGCGGCGTGGCACCAGGGCCGTGGGCGAAGGAAGAACTGGCACGCTTGCTCAGTCACGAAGTGCTGCACCTGGTCGTCGCCGAGGCGACCGAGAACCCCTTCGGCACTCCACCGGCCTGGCTCGACGAGGGCTTGGCAACGCTGTATCAAGAGGTGGCCGATCCGTGGCTGGACGCTGCACTGGAACGCGCTCGCCGATCGGGGACGCTCCCCTCGCTCCGGGCGCTGGGCGCGAGCTTCGGAACCGATCCGGAGGCAGCCCTGCTCGGCTATGCGGCCAGCCGAAGCGTCGTCGAATACCTGGTGACGACCTACGGCGAGGCGGGGATCGCTCGGCTGCTGGCGGCCTATCGTGAGGGGGTGAGCGACGACGAGGCACTCACCCGAAGCCTCGGGATCGATGTCGACCGCCTGGACCGCGCGTGGCAGGCCTGGCTCGCTCGACGCGCGACCCGCCCAGCGGAGCCGCTCGCGGCGAGCCCGCTCCTCCTGGTGAGCGCGGCTGGCATCGTGCTCCGCCAGCGCGCCGGCTGGACCCGCCCCAGGAGCCAGCCTCCGTGCGCCGGACCATCACCGTGTCCCTGATCGGACAGCCACCCCCTTCCCCCGTCTCGACCTTGACACGATTCGTAGCAAGGCTTATCCTTGCCGTAGGCTAGCACTCGGCGGGAGCGAGTGCTAAGCGAGGTGCGATGAGCGTGCAGCTGACCGAGCGACAGCGACAGATCTTGCGTCACGTGGTCGAGGAATACCTGCGTTCGGGCCGCGCGGTGGGCTCGAAGGCGCTGGTCGAGCGTGCATCGCTCAGCGTGAGCCCGGCCACGGTGCGCAACGACATGAGCGTGCTGGAGGCGCTGGACTTCCTCGCCCACCCGCACACCTCGGCGGGTCGCGTCCCCACCGAGCACGGGTTGCGCTACTACGTCCAGCACTTGATGGAGGAGAGCCAGCTCACGCCGGAAGAGCAGTTGATGATCCGGCATCAGTTCCGGCAGGTCGAACAGCAGGTTCCGAGCTGGCTCAAGCTGGCGGCCTCCGTGCTGGCGGAGACGAGCGGCAACGTCGGGCTGGTGACGCCGCCGCGCGCCCGCGTGGAGCGTCTGCGCCACTTCGAGCTGATCAGCCTGCGCCGGCGCGTGGTGCTGCTCGTCCTGGTGACGCAATCGGGAACGATCCACCAATCGCTGCTCGAGCTGCCACGACCGCTGGAGCAGGAGGAGCTGAGCGCGCTCAGCCAGCGCCTCAACCCGGAGTTGCGCTGGCTGGACCGCGCGGCGATCGAGCGACGAGCACAGGGTGCCGAACCGATCGCGGCGCTCGTCCTCCAGCGCATCGCCGAGGCACTGCACTTCATCGAGCACCAGCAGCGTTCGGAACTCTATGCCGAAGGGCTGGAACACGTCATCCGGCAGCCGGAGTTCGCGCAGGCGAATCTGGCGCACCTTTTGCTGGAAGTGCTGCGCGGTGGCATGCTCTTGACCTGGCTCCTGCCGCAGCTTGACCCGAGCGAGGAGGTGCGCGTGCTGATCGGTTCGGATCTGGCGCTGCGCGAGCTGCGTCCGTTCAGCCTGGTCCTCACCGCCTATCGCTCGGGAGCGGAGAGCACCGGTTGGCTGGGCGTGCTCGGTCCGCAGCGGATGGCTTACGCGCGCGCCGTGGCGGCGGTGCGCTTCCTGGCGTCAGTCGTTTCCGAGTTGATGAGCGAACTCTCCGGTGGGCCGGATCGGGAGGGAGGATGACCATGGACGAGCGACCAGAACCGATGGAACAGGTGCAGGAAAGCGAGCGAGTGGCCGAGGCAGCAGCCGAGCCGGTGCCGGTGGCCAGTGAGGTGGCGACCCCGGAAGAGATCCAGCCGCCACCGCTCGGCCCGGCTGACGAGGTTGAAGCGCTGCGACAGGAGATCGAGCACCTCAAGCAGCTCAGCGAGGAGTATCTCGACCAGGCGCGCCGGGCACGCGCTGAGTTCCTGAACTACAAGCGCCGGGTGGAGCAGGAACTGGAAGAGTTCAAGCACCTTGCACACATGGAGCTCATCGCCAAGCTCCTGCCGGTCCTCGACGACTTCCATCTGGCGATCGCCCACCTGCCGCCGGACGTCGCCGACTCCCCGTGGGTGCAGGGGCTGCTCCTGATCGAGCGTAAGCTCTGGAACGTGCTGGAAGCCGAGGGAGTCCAGCCGATCGAGGCGGTCGGCAAGCCGTTCTCGCCCGAGGAACACGAGGCAGTGGCGGTCAGCGGCGAAGGACCGCACCATGTGGTGGTCGAGGAGATCCGGCGCGGGTACCGCTTGCGTGGGCGGGTGCTGCGCCCGGCGCTGGTCCGCGTCGAGCGTCGCGCGAGTCCACCGGAAACGCCGGCAGAAACCACGACGGACGGAAAGCGAGGTGAGGAGTAACTATGGGACGGGTCATCGGGATCGACTTGGGAACCACGAACTCGGTGATGGCGGTGATCGAAGGCGGTGAACCGGTCGTGATCCCCAACGCAGAGGGAGAGCGACTGACGCCCTCGGTCGTGGCGATCACGCCGACCGGCGAGCGATTGGTCGGCCGCTTCGCCAAGCGCCAGGCTATCACCAATCCGGAAAACACCATCTATTCGATCAAGCGCTTCATGGGTCGGCGCTTCGACGACCCGGAAGTGCAGCGCACCATCAAGCTGGTGCCCTACCAGGTCCGGCGCGCCCAGAACGGCGGTGTCGAGGTCAAGATGGGTGACCGCTGGTACACGCCGCAGGAGATCTCGGCCATGATCCTGCAGAAGCTCAAGCAGGACGCCGAGGCCTACCTGGGTGAAAAGGTCGACAAGGCGGTCATCACCGTGCCGGCCTACTTCGACGACAGCCAGCGGAACGCGACCAAGGACGCCGGCCGGATCGCCGGGCTGGAGGTGCTGCGCATCATCAACGAGCCGACCGCCTCGGCCCTCGCCTACGGGCTGGACAAGAAGGGCGAGGAGAAGGTGGCGGTCTACGACCTGGGTGGTGGGACCTACGACATCTCGATCCTCGACATCTCGGAGGGGGTCTTCCAGGTCCTGGCCACTAACGGTGACACCCACCTGGGTGGCGACGACTTCGACCAGCGGATCATCGACTGGCTCTGTGACGAGTTCAAGCGCGAGACCGGGATCGACCTGCGCCAGGACCGGATGGCGCTCCAGCGCCTGAAGGAAGCGGCCGAGAAGGCCAAGATCGAGCTCTCCAGCGTGCAGCAGACGGAGATCAACCTGCCGTTCATCACGGCGGACGCCACGGGGCCGAAGCACCTGGTCAAGACGCTGACGCGCTCCAAGCTGGAGCAGCTGGTCGCCGATCTCGTGGAGAAGACGATCCCGCCGATGGAGCAGGCACTCAAGGACGCGGGACTCTCGCCGCGCGACGTCGACGAGGTGGTGCTGGTCGGCGGACAGACGCGGATGCCGCTCATCCAGCGCAAGGTCCAGGAGTTCTTCGGCAAGGAGCCGCACAAGGGGATCAACCCGGACGAGGTGGTGGCGATCGGCGCAGCCATCCAGGCGGGCGTCCTGGCCGGTGAGGTCAAGGAGGTCCTGCTGCTCGACGTGACGCCGCTCACGCTGGCCATCGAGACCCTGGGTGGAGTGGCAACGCCGATCATCCCGCGCAACACGACCATCCCGACCCGCAAGAGCCAGATCTTCACCACGGCGTCGGACAACCAGACCCAGGTGGAGATCCACGTCGTGCAAGGCGAGCGGCCGATGGCAGCTGACAACAAGACGCTCGGCCGGTTCATCTTGGACGGGATCCCACCGGCACCGCGTGGTGTGCCGAAGATCGAGGTGACGTTCGACATCGACGCCAACGGCATCCTGACCGTCTCGGCGCGGGACCTGGCGACCGGCCGCGAGCAGAAGATCACCATCACGGCCTCGACCGGCCTGACCGAGGAAGAGATCCAGCGCATGATCCGCGAGGCGGAGGAGCATGCCGAGGAGGACCGCCGCAAGCGGGAGGCGATCGAGCTGCGCAACCAGGCCGAGGCGCTCCTCTACCAGGCCGAGAAGACGCTGAACGAGTTCTCGGACCGGATCCCGTCCGAGCTCAAGCTGGAGCTCGAGAACAAGATGCAGGCGGTGCGCGAGATCGTCGAGCGCGACCCGATGAACACGGCACGCCTGCGCCCGGCCTACGACGAACTCGCGCGGACCCTCTCCCAGGTCGGCGCCCGCATGTACGAGCAGGCCGGCGCGACTGCCAGCGCCGGGCCGGACGGCGGTGGGCGCACGAGCGGCGCGCCCGGCGAGGAGACGGTGGAGGGCGAGTACCGCGAGGTGTGAACGAGCGTCCCACACCCTCGGTGCATGCTGGGTAACCTCGTGCACCCTCACCCCCGCCGCTCGGCGGGGGTGAGGGTGGTTCTGTCCGCTGACGAGCATCGTCCTGTATGGGCGAGGCGCTGCCTCGCCCGCCCCACCTTCGGCGCGGCACCGTCCCATCGAACGGTGGGCCGGCGTCCATCCACCGCTCGAGCCCCGATCAGCCCTTGGCAGCTCGGTTTTTACGTGACGAACTGATGGCTGGCCACCGCTGCGGCCATCCCCGGCCGTCGAGAGCCGGCGGGTCAGGTACGCCCCCCTCGGGAACTCGACCATCGCCGCGGCGTCGGCGTGCATCGGTATGGGGCACGGTCTCGGACGCGAAGCGGTGCACGGTACTCCGTGTAGGGGCGAGGCGCTGCCTCGCCCGCCGCGCAGCTGTCACGACCACCTGTCCGTTCCACCATCGGGGCCATGCCGTGGCCATCGCGTTGCGCCGAGGTGCGCCGGCCCGCGCGGGCCGGCGGGTCTAGGCATCGTCTGATACCGACGAGACCGGGCCAGCACCGCCCGTTCGAGGCACCTGGACGCCTGACCAGGGACGCGTCACCGAACCTTGCAGGGGCGACGCGCTGCGTCGCCCGCTGCACGCCAGCGCGGTAAATACCGCGGCGACGAATCCTGGGCATCGAAGGATCAGGCAACACCGCACCTCCAACACCGGTCATGGATGCCCGGCCCTCGCGGACCGCCGGGTCAGGCAACCGCCTGCCCCCTACAACACGGGCGGGCCGCTGACCCGTGGCAAATAGATGTCGGATCGGCGATACGGCGCCCCACTTGTGTAGGGGGAGGCGGCGCCTCGCCCGTAGCGTGACAGCGCGGCAAACCCGAACGTTCTGCGTGTCACAGTGCAAA
>DAOTYK010000206.1:0-1994 GCA_034434855.1 Thermomicrobium sp. | reverse complement strand
TGGAAGTCGGGAGGATCGGAGGCGTCGCTGGAGAGGGCGAGGAGCACTCGCTCGTCAGGCTGGAACCATTGGGCGACGCTGCCCGTCATGGGAAGGACGAGGTCGTGCGTGCCGTCGCTGACCGCGAGGCGTCCGAACCAACGATAGCGCCAGCGTTCGATGATCGGTGCGACGACGCGAACCTCACCAAGGATCACGAGCGAACCTCCGTGCTCTCTCGGGCCGACTCCTCGCTGAGCTAGTATGCGGCACGACTCAGGCGTTGTCGCACGGGAGCGCACGCCCGTTCCCGTGACGAGGCCGGCTAGCACGATCGCATCGAGAGACAGCGAGTCGATCGGTTGCTCGCTCCTGCCGCGAAAGCGGCACACGGCCGGGGATGACTCACCCAACTGCCCAGGCTGGACCGTTCACCGAAACGGTCCGGTGGCGAGTGGAGTGGGGCTCGCAGCCTGTTGGCGAGCAGGCTGACGGCGCGATCAGGGCCGGGCCAAGATCACGTCGAGGACCGCAGCCTGACCCTCGCGGACCCGAGCGGCGGCCCGGCGCAGGGCGGGCAGGATTTGGTCAGGTTCCTCGACGCGTTCGCCATAGGCATCGACCGCCTGAGCCAGGAGGTCGAAGCGCGGAGTCGGGGTGAGGTCGATCCCGACGAACTCGCCCGTTCGTACTGAATAGCCTTCCGGATAGGCAGCAGTGAGCGGGAGCTTGGTCGCGTTGTAGCAGGCGTTGTTGAGAACGACGAGCAGGACGGGTGCCTGCGCACGTTGGGCGATCCACAGGCTGGCTTCGGGGACGCCGAAGAGGAAGGAACCGTCCCCGATGAGACCGACGACCAGCCGCTCGGGAGCAGCGAGCTTGGCGCCGATGGCTGCGCCGATCCCCCAGCCGAGGCCGGATCCGCCACTCTGGAACCAACTGCCGAAAGAGGTCGTCCGAACCTGACAGAACAGCGGAACCTGGCTGGTGACCGCCTCATCGATGAAGAGAATGTCCGGATTTTCTCGCCGGAACTCTTCCAAGCAATAGCCAAGCCACTGGAGTGCGATCGGGCGAGTGGACGCATGCGCGACAGCCTGCTGGCGCCAAGCCGCGCGTCGCGCATCGGAGAGCGCCCCCAGCCGATCGCGGCGTTCCGCGATGCGACGGCGATCGGACTCGGTGAGCAGATCGCGGGCAGCTGCGGCGAGGAGGGGGAGCGCTGTCCCGGTATCGGCCCGGATGGGGAGGTCGACTGGGAAGCTCCAGAGCGGGATCCGCTCCTTCACCGGATCGAGGTCGATCTGGATGATGGTCGCCTGCTGGGAGAGCGGTGTGCGTGTAGGAATGTAGGGAACGTCATGATCCAGAACGAGAACGACATCGGCCTCGCTCAATCCGTGCTCGAGACCGTAGTTGTAACCCAGATGCAAGGGGTGGTCGGCTGGGAAGTTGGCGCGCGTCCGCCATTCCACCACCGGCAGTGCCAGGAGTTCCGCCAGCTCGATCAGCCCGTCCCAGCCGGCACGAGTCCGCCCGCTGGCTGCTGCGAGTACCAGCGGGCGCTCTGCCCGGACGAGCAGTTCGGCTGCCCGGCGCAACAGATCAGGGTCGCCAGCACCGAGCCGTGCCGGTGGGAAACGGCTTGGATCGGGGATCAGCACGCGATCGACCCGTTCCATGAGCACTTCGCGGGGTAGCGTGAGGTAGACGGGCCCCGGTGGATCGCTCTCGGCGATCTGATAGGCTCGAGCGATGACTTCCCCGATCTGGTCTGGTCGCCGGAGCTCATAGTCCCACTTGACGTAGTTGCGAACGATGCCGTGCTGGTCGAGCTGCTCTTGCAGCCAGTGGATGTAGGTGTCGCGGGTTCCGCGCACAGCGGGGTCGGTCGTGTACGGAGCACGCCCAGCGCTCAGGAAGACAGCTGCTCGGCCACGTTGGGCATTGTGCACCATGGCACCGAGATTCTGGGTGCCGACATCGACATGGACGAGGACCGCCTGCGGACGACC
>DAOTYK010000205.1:0-3239 GCA_034434855.1 Thermomicrobium sp. | reverse complement strand
GAGAGCCGGACGGTACCGCTCGCGCCACCGATCTGGCAGACGAGCGCGTTTGCCTATCCGGACCCGGAGACGATGGAAGAGATCGTCCGCGGTGAAGAGCCGGGGTTCGTCTATGCCCGCTATGGGCTGCCGAACCACCGGCAGCTCGAGCTGGCACTGGCGAGCCTGGAAGAGGCCGAAGACGCGGTCGTCACCGCGAGCGGCATGAGCGCGATCACCGCTACGCTCTTCGCGCTCACCGTGCCTGGCCAGCGAGTGGTCGCCGACACGCACGTCTATCGCGGGACGAGACTGCTCTTGGAGCGAGACCTGGCGCGCTTTGGGGTGATCGTCGACTTCGTCGATTGCGGTGATCTCGAAGCGGTAGCAGATGCACTGGGGCGTCCGGCTCGACTGCTGTGGGTGGACACGCTGACCAACCCGACCCTCCGGGTGCGCAATCTTCCGAGGCTGGCGGCGCTCGCCGGAGCCGCCGGGACACTCCTGGTCGTCGACAACACGTTCGCCACGCCGGTGCATTGCCGGCCGTTGTCCTGGGGAGCGACGCTGGTCGTGCACTCCACGACCAAGTCGATCGGTGGGCATCACGATGCGAGTGGCGGCGTCGTTACCGGACCAGCGGTCGTGGTCGAGGCGATCCGAGGGCAGGTGGTCCGCTTCGGTGGACGCGGTGGAGCGTTCGACAGCTGGTTGATCCAGCGTGGTCTGGTCACGTTGCCCATGCGGGCAGCGCAGAGCAGTCGGAGCGCGCTCCGGCTGGCGGAACGCCTGGCAGGGCATCCGGCGGTGCAGGCGGTGCTCTATCCGGGGCTGCCCGGTCATCCGGAACACCGGCTGGCTGAACGGCTCTTGCGTGACGGCTTTGGGGCCGTGGTGGCTTTCGAACTCGCTGGTGGAGAGCCGGCCGTACAGCGATTCCTGCGCGCTCTCCGCTTGGTGCGCTTCGCTGAAACGCTGGGTGGTGCAGTGACGACTGTCGTGCACCCGGCGACCACCTCGCACCGCTCGCTGCCCGTGAGCGAGCGGGAGCGACTGGGGATCAGCGATGGCCTCCTGCGGCTCTCGGTCGGACTGGAACACCCGGAGGAACTCTGGCAGGATCTCGAACAGGCACTTGGGCACATCTGACGATTCACTGTTCCTCAGCGAGCCGACGCGCGAGTTCTCGCCAATCGTCGAGCGCTGCTGCGCGGTCGTGCGGATCCTCGCGCTCCGCGTAGCGAGCGACGAGGTAGCGCGCGGTCAGGTCCCGGAGCGGCTGGGCGAGGTCGTGTCGGATGCTGGTGACACGATGAGCGAGTTCCAGCGGGGTCTCGCTGTCGCGGCGAACGAAGCCGCGCGCCGCCAACAGAGCGAGCACGGCGCGATACGCGCTGCGGACATCGTGGGGCAGGCCGGAAA
The DNA here is from genome assembly GCA_034434855.1 of Thermomicrobium sp. GTDB lineage: Bacteria > Chloroflexota > Chloroflexia > Thermomicrobiales > Thermomicrobiaceae > Thermomicrobium. The sequence continues at coordinate 1,838 of DAOTYK010000205.1, read as the reverse complement.
CGCGGCGGGATAGACGCAGTGCTGATCCCGACCAGCGCAGTGTGGGGAGAAAGTCGCGGACGCTTCCGAGCGAGACGCGTTCGCGACACTCGCTCGCGTTGGTGGCGATCGGTGCCGATCGGATGCGCCGGAAGGCGCGTGCGACGAGTACGAGCAAGCCGAGCGCGAGGAGCAGGCCGGTGAGTGCCACCAACCCTCGCTCGAGCCAGGCGGGCACGGCGAGGTGCACGAGAGTGTCCCGAGGACGGAGGAGATCGGGCAGCACCGGAAGCGCGGGCGGTGGACCTGGTTCGTGCTGACCAGCGATGGCCCGGAGCATCCAGACGAGAAGACGCAACGAGGTCCACATGAGGACCGCCAGGAGAACCGCCAGCGTCACCAGGACGGCGACGACGAGCGTGAGGAGCCAAGTGACCGGGCGCGCGAGGTGCGGCCACAGGCTCGGACCAGCCACGAGACTAGCCAGTGCAGCCAGGCAGACGATGCCGATGGCGAGGATCGCTGATCCAGTTACCCAGCGGGCCGAGCTGATCGCCGCCGGGTAAGCGAGGCACACGGCCTCCGCTTGCACCAAGACAGCGGTGAGGAGCCTGACGGCGAGGAGCAGGGGAGCACCGAACTCGAGGCGGTGCCAGACTGCTTGCGCGGCGGCACCGCCGCTCGCGGCTGCGAGAACCGTTGCGCCGCTGACGAACAGGAAATCACGCGTGATCGCCCACCGCAAATAGGCACCCTGAAATGGGTGTGGGTCACTCCCCAGGCCGAGCGCGCGCCACCAGGCCAGAGCGCTGAGGATCGCCAATCCGACTGCCGGTGCGTCGAGGCTGACCAGGGCAGCGAAAAAGCCGGGAATCGCGGTGACCGATCGTTCGCGCAAGACCCACCACCCGAGCGTCCAGAGCAACCAGCCCCCGGAAGACAGGAACCTGCTCCAGGCGGGGTCCTGGGTTCGGGTCAACACGAGGCGAGCGAGCCCGTAGCTGACCACGCCTGTCGCGGCGAGCGAAAGCCAGCCCGGCACCGTGAGCGGATCAGCACCGGAGAGGACGGCCAGCCAGGCGACGAGTGGTGCCACAGCCAGTGCCTCGGCGGCGAGCGCGCTCGCCACCAGTGCGATGGTGAGCGGATCAGGTCGCGGGAGCACGGTCTCCCTCCAACTCGAAGATCGCGAGTCCTCGCCGCGGGATGAGGCCGGCCGAGGTCCCTACGGCGATCAGCGCGATGCCGTACCCTTGTTGTCGGAGCGCCAGCAGCGTCCGGCGCAGATTTTCGGTGACGAGCGCGGTGACCAGCACGATCGTGACGCCACCGGTGAGCAGTCGCGCTTCAGCGCTGAGAAGCTGCTCGATGCGATGACCGGTATGCGGGACGAGCATGGCCAGCGCCTCGAGCAGGTGCCGGAACTGGTGCGGATGACGCCCTGGGCGGATACGAATGAACCGTTCGCCACCGACGAGGGGCGCATTGACCCAGAGCCCGACTTGATAGCCCTGCTCGATGCCCCAGGAGGCCAAGGAGGCGGTGAGCGAAATCGCCCACTCGAGTTCTCCGGGACGGATTCCTTCCCAGAAGTGCTCGAAGGTATTCACGTCCAGAAAGAGTGCCAGGACGGGTGCAGCGGAGCGCTCCAGCAAGCGCGTCTGCAGTTCTCCCAGACGAGCAGTGGCACGCCAGTGGATCTGGCGCGGAGAGTCGCCAGGCTGATAGGGACGAGCACCTTGGATGCGGAGAGGATCCTCGAGTAATGGGCGCAAGGGAGTCGCGTCACCGAGCGGATGCTCGGCTGGTAGACCGAACGACTCCAGCGGTCGGATCTCCGGATAGACGAGGAGCGTCCC
>DAOTYK010000204.1:0-4332 GCA_034434855.1 Thermomicrobium sp. | reverse complement strand
TGGTACGCGATCGGCAGCAATGCGGAGGCAGCGCGGCTTTCGGGCATCGCGGTCCGTTTCTATCTCTTCCTCGCCTATGCGATCGCCGGTGTCCTGGTCGGGGTGACCGGTCTGTTGTTGACAGCGCGGGTGGGGTCGGGCGAGCCGACCTTGGGGGCGAGCTTCCCGTTGGAGTCGATCGCGGCGGCGGTGCTCGGTGGCGTCTCGATCCGCGGTGGCGAGGGGAACATCTTCGGTGCGGCGCTGGGCGCCATCTTTCTCGTCATGCTGCGCAACGGTATGGACATCATGGGGATCAGCACGTACACGCAGATGATCATCACCGGCGCGCTGCTGGTCGTGGCAGTGATCATCGATAACTGGGTGCATCGTGAGCGGTAGGACGGGAAGGGGGAACGTGATGGCAGAGCACACGATCAAGTCACCGTTGCCGGGCATCTTCTACCGGCGACCGAGTCCGGATGCGGCGCCGTTCGTCGAGGAAGGACAGACGATCCAACCGGGGACGGTCATCGGCCTCGTGGGCGTGATGAAGACGTTCCACCAGATCACGGCCGATGTCGGCGGGAAAGTGGTGCGATTCCTGGTGGAGAACGAAGAGGCGATCCGACCCGGCCAACCGATCGCGGTGGTGAGCGACGAGGCCTGACCCCGGTAGGCAGAGGAAGGAGCGAGCGGTCATGACGGGTACTGGTACTCATCCCTCAGGAGTGATCCTGGCGAGCTTCCCGGAGCGCAACGGGCGCCCGAGTGTGATGTACCGCAATGCCGGCGATAGCTTCCTCTTGGTCGAGTTCGGCGAGATGGTCTTCGACCTGACGATGAGCTTTCGTGTGCTGGGGCTGGACGATGCGATCAAGCGGCATCGTCCGGCAGGGCTCATCGAGACCATCCCGGCTCTCCGCAGCATCTTGATCAACTACGACAGCCGTCAGATCGGGGTGCGCGATCTGATCGATTTCGTCGAAGACCAATACGAGCATCTGCCCCCGTTCGAAAATCTGGTGGTGCCGAGCCGAATCGTCGAGCTGCCGATCGCCTTCGACGACAAGTGGACGCGCGAGGCGATCGCTCGCTACGTCCAGTATCAGCGAGCCGATGCACCGAACGTGATCGATGGGACGAACTCCAAGTACGCGGCCATGTACAACGGACTGCGTGACGAGGAAGAGTTCTTCAACTACATCATGGCGACCGACTGGTGGAATGCTGCATTGGGCTTCTTCCCCGGTCTGCCGTTCGCCTACCCGTTGGATCCGCGCTATGCGGTCGTCCTGCCGAAGTACAACCCGACGCGACACTGGACACCGGCTGGAACGGTCGGTATCGCCGGGCCGTGCTTGGCCATCTATCCGGTCGAATCAGCTGGGGGCTATCAGATCTTCGGGCATACGGTGCCGATCTACGATCCGCAACAGCGGAACCCAGCGTTCCGCGAGAGCCCGGTGCTCCTGCGGCCGGGTGACCGGCTCCGCTTCCGACCGCGCGTGACGGATGAGGAACTGGAGGCGATGATCCAAGCTGTTTACGACGGGACCTATCAGTACCGGATCGATGAGACGGCGACGTTCGACGTCGGTGCGTATCTCAGGTTCCTCAAAGAGGTAGAGCCGGAAGCCGAGGCGTTCCGACGTCGCCAGGCCGAGGCGGCTGCTCGCGTGCCGGTTCCGTGATGCTCGCGAGAAGGCAGGAAGGGTGGAGGAGCCATGCTCGAGGTGCGGAACGGCGGGTTCGAAACGACCGTCCAGGACTATCCGGGGCGGATCGGGATGCTGTCGCTCGGCTTCGCTCCGGCGGGGCCGATGGACGACTATGCATTCCGTTTCGCCAATGTGCTCGTCGGCAATCCCCCTGGTGCGGCTGGACTGGAAATCACGGCCGGCGGGCTCGTGGTTGCCTTCCGGGACGAGCGGGCGATCGCGATCTGCGGTGCGGACATGGGGGCGAAAGTGAACGGCCAGCCGGTGGAACTTTGGCGCAGCTACCTGGTGCGAGCAGGCGATGTGCTGGAGTTCGACTATCTACAGGGGGCCGGCTTCCGCACGTACTTGGCAGTGAGTGGCGGGATCGACGTTCCACCGGTGCTGGGGAGCCGCGCCACGTATCTGCCCGGTGCCATCGGCGGACTGGAAGGGCGGAAGCTGCAGGCTGGTGACACGCTACCGCTGGGCGAGCCGGTCGTCGATCCGGCGCAGGCGGCTGGACGACGCGTGCCGAGCGCGCTGGTGCCGAGCTATCCGGGTTACAACGAGGTGTGGGAGGTGGAGGCGACGCGTGGGCCGCAAGCGGATCCCGACTACATGACGGCCGACGACATGGCTTTCTTCTTCTCGCACCAGTGGAAGCTGGACGCTGCCTCCAACCGGACCGGCTACCGACTGGACATCCACAAGTGGCAGTGGGCCCGCACGAGCGGTGGTGCCGGTGGCGGGCATCCCTCGAACATCCTGGACAACGGCTATCCGGTCGGGGCCGTGAATGTCTGCGGTGATCAGCCGATCATCCTCTGCATCGATGGTCCCACACTGGGTGGCTTCATCTGCAACGCCGTGGTCGCTAAGGCTGCGATGTGGAAGCTCGGGCAGATGGTCCCGGGTTGGAGCTACATTCGGTTCAAGGAGGTCACGCTCGAGGAAGCGATCGCGCTCCTCAAGAAGCAGGACGAGACGATCCACGAGAGCAACCTCGAAAGGAGCTGAGCCATGGCCCGCGTCATCGATATCAATTGCGACATGGGCGAAAGCTTCGGGCGCTGGACACTCGGCAACGATGCGGCACTGATGCCCTTCATCACCTCGGCGAATATCGCTTGCGGCTGGCATGCTGGCGATCCGGCCGTCATGCGGCAGACCGTCGAACTCGCGGTGGCGCATGGGGTCGGCATCGGCGCGCATGTCGGCTTTCCCGATCTCCTCGGCTTCGGTCGACGCCGCATCGACGTCACTCCACAAGAGGTTTATGACTATACTCTATACCAAGCGGGTGCGCTGCAGGCGTTCGCTCAGGCCGCTGGCGTGCGGCTGCAGCATGTGAAGCCGCACGGAGCGTTCTACGTCATGTGCTCGCAGAACGAGGAACTGTGCGAGGCGCTCTGCCGGGCGATCAAGGCGCTGGGAAACGGCATCGCGCTCGTGATGATGGGGGAGATCGCTCCGCGGGTTGCTGCCTCGGTCGGTATCCCGATGGCGCGCGAAGGTTACATCGACCTCAACTACAACCGGCAGGGACAACTGGTCCTAGAGCGACGCAAGCAGGCGTGGGATCCGGAAGAAGTTGCCCGGCGAGCAGTCGAGCTGGTGCTGCATGGGCGCATCCCGACGATCGAGGGGGAGACGCTCCAGGCCGAGGTGGAGACGATCTGTATCCACGGCGACGCGCCGAACGCGCCGGAGATCGCCCAGCGAGTGCGCCAGCGCCTGGAGGAGGCAGGGGTGGTCATCCGCCCGTTGGGGGCGGGGATGACGGCAACTGCCTGAGTTTCGGCAATCGGTGATCGGCTAGTCTGGGGAAGGAGAGGGAGATCCGATGAGTTCGGTCGTACTGGCGGATCTGGCGTTGCCGCGGAGCTGGCGAGAGCAGGCGGGGGTGCGGCTCGCGGCCACTGTCGTGCTGGTGGTGGTCGGGAGCCTGCTCACCGCTCTGGCGGCACAGGTGAGCATCCCACTGCCCTTCACGCCGGTGCCGATCACTGGCCAGACCTTCGCGGTTCTCCTGGTGGGTGCGGCTTTGGGTAGCCGGCGCGGAGCCGCGAGCATGGCGCTCTATGTCGCGCAGGGGCTGGCCGGATTGCCGGTCTTCGCCGGTGGCAAGGCGGGGTTGGCAGTGTTGCTGGGTCCGACCGGTGGGTATCTCCTCGGCTTCATCGCGGCGGCGTTCGTGACCGGTTGGCTGGCCGAGCGTGGTTGGGACCGCCGGCCGCTGACCACGGCATTGGCGATGGTTCTCGGGAATCTCGTGATCTACCTCTTCGGTGTCTCCTGGCTGGCGGCTTTCGTCGGTATCAACAAGGCACCGTTACTGGGCATGGTTCCGTTCGTTCCAGGGGACATCCTCAAGATCGTGTTGGCGACCGTCGCCTTGCCCGGAGCGTGGTGGGTGGTGCGCCGCCTGGGTAGTGGGACAATGAGCTGAGTCCGTTACCCTCTTCTGCGACGGCCGGCCCGCTGTGCGGCGGGCCGGTCTCGCTTTGCGGTGCAGCGTTTCCCAGAAAATGGCCTGCTGGTCTGCGCGGGCTCGTTGCCCGAGGCGCAGGACGGGGACAGCGGCCGACAGTCATTGCTCCAGCTGGTCGCGGGTCGATCCGGCCGGTGGCCCGTGGCGAAGGCTGACGAG
>DAOTYK010000203.1:0-2838 GCA_034434855.1 Thermomicrobium sp. | reverse complement strand
GATATCCAGACGGGACGTTTCGCTCAGCAATGGATCGCTGAGAACGAGGCTGGTCGTCCCAACTTCTACCGGATGCGCCAGGAGCATCTGCAACACCCGATCGAGGAAGTGGGTGACCGCCTCCGAGCGATGATGCCTTGGCTCAAGCGACGCGAAATTCCGTCCTGACCACCGAGCCTACCGGAGACAGGAAGGGGTATTCGGCGAGCGGTCGAATACCCCATTCCCTTCTCAGGGAGTACCGTTTGCTATACTGTCGGTGTTGTGCGTGGAAGCGCTGAGCGCCTGGAGATCGGGGGATTTGCAAAACGATGGCATTGTACAAGGCGCAAAAGGCAGCGATCATCGAACAGTTTCGTCAGCATGAATACGACACGGGATCGACCGAAGTGCAAGTCGCGCTGCTGACCGAACGGATCAACATCCTGACCGAGCATCTGCGCGAGCACAAACATGACTATCATTCCCGACGTGGACTGATGAAGCTGGTCGGTCAGCGCCGACGCCTGCTGCGGTACCTGAAGCGGACCGATGCGCAACGATACCAGGCACTCATCCAACGACTCGGGCTCCGCGGATAATCGCGGCGTCGATCACAACCACCCCGGCCGGGTCGGTACCGGCCGGGTACTGCAGCGTACCCCACACGACGTCGATCGGTGCGCTCTCGAGATGGCCCAGGGTATTGTCCCCTGGGCCATCTCAGTGCAGCGAGCGAGAAAACGACTGTGCGGTGCCACGATACGATCACGAGCGGAGGAGAGTGGGAGCCATGCCACCGATCATCCATGAGCGCTCCATTGAGGTTGCCGGTCGTCTCCTGACGATCGAAACTGGCCGGGTGGCGGAGCAAGCTGATGGTGCCGTCCTCGTTCGCTACGGCGAAACCGTCGTCTTGACGACGGTCGTCGGCGCGAAACAGCCGGTCGAAGGTATCGACTTCTTCCCCTTGACGGTCGAGTACGAGGAGAAAATGTACGCCGCTGGCAAAATCCCCGGCGGCTTCTTCAGACGCGAGGGTCGGCCATCCGAGGCTGCGATTCTCGCCGCTCGGCTCACCGACCGCCCGATCCGTCCGCTGTTTCCCAAAGGCTACCGGAACGAGGTCCAAGTCATTTCGACGGTTCTTTCTGCCGATCAGGAGAACGAACCAGATGTCCTCTCCATCATCGGTGCTTCAGCTGCCCTCACCTTGTCCGACATTCCTTGGTACGGCCCGGTCGGTGCCGTCCGAATCGGCGAACTCGATGGTGACCTTGTGATCAACCCAACGAGCCATCAGCTCCTCGAAAGCCGGATGGATATCGTTGTCGCTGGCACGGCCGATGCCATCCTGATGGTCGAAGGGCAGGCCGACGAGATCTCGGAAGACCGCTTCATCGAAGCTGTTGTCCTCGCGCACCAGGAGATCAAGCGAATCGTCGCTTTGCAGCTCGAACTCCAGGCTGTGGCTGGTAAACCGAAACGAGAATTCTTGCCACCGCAAGAAAATCTCGAGCTCAAACAGCAGATCGCCGACTATCTCGGTGATCGGCTGCGTGAGGCCGTTTTCAATCCAGACAAGACACTGCGTGTCCAAGCGACCGCTGCACTGCGCGAGGAAGTCATCGCTCACTTCGTACCGAGCGACCCCCTGGCCCTTGGCACTTCCCAGCCTGGTCTCCCGACCGCCAAGGAAGTGGGCGACTTGTTCGATTCCCTGGTCAAGGAGTTGGTGCGCCGCACGATTCTCGAACAGGGCGAACGCCCCGATGGTCGCAAGCCGGACGAAATCCGCGAGATCTGGATCCAGGTTGGTCTGCTCCCGCGACCGCACGGCTCTGCACTGTTCACGCGCGGCCAAACGCAAGTCCTCACGGTCTGTACGCTGGGAACCAAAGAAGAGGAACAATTTCTCGATTCCCTCGGAATCGAGGAAACCAAGCGCTACATGCACCACTACAATTTTCCACCCTTCAGCACTGGTGAAGTCCGGCGGCTGCGTGGTCCGAGCAGGCGAGACATCGGCCATGGCGCACTAGCCGAGCGTGCTCTTCTCGCTGTCCTACCGAGCGAAGACGAATTTCCCTACACGATGCGACTCGTCTCGGAAGTGCTCAGCTCCAACGGCTCGACCTCGATGGCGAGCGTCTGCGGCTCCAGTCTCGCCTTGATGGATGCCGGCGTCCCCATCCGCAAGCCCGTCGCCGGTGTCGCGATGGGACTCGTCACCGACCAGACGACCGGCCGCTATACCATTCTCACTGACATCCAGGGAATCGAAGATGCCCTCGGCGACATGGACTTCAAAGTAGCGGGCACGCGCGACGGAATCACCGCTATTCAAATGGATATCAAGGTGATGGGAATCACCCCCGAGATCATGCGCGATGCGCTCGAACAAGCGCGCCGCGGGCGTCTCTTCATTCTCGACAAGATGTGCGAGGTGATCGATGCTCCTCGTCCGGAGATGTCGCCGTATGCACCACGCGTCCTGCGCATCAAGATCAAGCCCGAACAGATCGGCGAAGTGATCGGGCCGGGCGGACGAGTCATCCGCGCCATCCAGGAGCAAACTGGGACCAAGATCTCGATCGAAGAGGATGGCACTGTCTTCATCAGTGCCGCCAACGAGGACGCTGCGCGACGAGCGGTTCGGGAGATCGAGCGGCTAACCCGTGTACCGGAGGTCGGCGAAATCTTCTACGGTCGCGTGGTCACCATCATCCCCTCCGGCGCCTTCGTCGAGATCCTTCCCGGCAAGGACGGCTTCCTCCACATTTCAGAGATCGCTCCCGAGCGGATCCGCTCGGTGGAGGATGTCCTCAAGGTCGGGCAAGAGATCAACGTCATGGTCAT
>DAOTYK010000202.1:0-1514 GCA_034434855.1 Thermomicrobium sp. | reverse complement strand
CCGCCGGACAACTCGATCTTGCAGGGACGCTTCGACACCTATCCCAAGCGCCGCGGACTGACGCGCGTGAAAGAGCTTCTCCAGTTCGGGATCAACGTCGCGTTCGGGCACGATTCGGTAATGGACCCCTGGTATCCGCTCGGGACAGGGAACATGCTGCACGCGGCTTGGTTGGGGCTGCACCTCGTGCAGCTCTCGGGCTACGAGGAGATCCCGCTGGTGTGGGATCTGGTGACGACCAACGCCGCGCGTGCTTTGGGGATCCTCGATCGCTATGGTCTCGAAGTCGGCAAGTCGGCCGATTTCGTCATTTTCGATGCGGCAACCGACCGCGATGCGCTCCGCATGCTCGCTCCCGCGCTCTGGTGCGTCAAGCGTGGGCGGGTCGTCAGCCGGATGAGTGCACCACGGGTGGAGGTCCGTCGCGGGAACGAGTTCGTTCGTATCCGCTACGAGCGTCCCGGTGAGGGACTGAGCGATCGATGAGTACGTTGGCGCGTGCTGGTCTTCTCGAGTTGGCTGTGCCCGATTGCGTCGCCCGGCAAGAGGTAGGCTCGTCCCCGATGCTGCCGTCTGTGTTACAGTCGAGTTCGCGAATCATCGTCCAGCGACAGGGGCGCGCGATCACCCGTATCCAGGGGCCGGTGCGGCTGAGTCACTTTTCCGAGCCGCAGCCGGATCTCGTGCTCTTGCGTGCCCGGGCGGACTACTATGCCTCCCTCGATGGTGGACCGGACGACGTGCTCCTGCTCATCGAGGTAGCGGACGCCTCCCTGGCTTACGACCATGAGGTCGAAGCGCCGTTGTACGCGCAGGCGAATCTCCCTGACTACTGGATCCTTGACCTCCAGCACGATTGCCTGCTCGTCTTCCGGGATCCGGATCTCGGAGCAGGGCGCTATCGCTGTGTCGACTGCCTGGCACGTGACGAGCGCATCGCTCCGTTGACCTTCCCTGACCTCGAAATCCTCGTCGCTGACCTCTTTGCTTGACCTGCCGCGTGATTGCGCGTGGTCGCGGACCCGGCAGAGAAGAGCGAGACCGGCAGCACCCATCTGCGGGTGCTGCCGGTCGGGCATCCGGTCGATCGGTCAGGCCTGTTTGGCCTGCTGGAGAGCGCGCCAGATCTTCTGCGGCGTGAGCGGGATGTCCAGGTGCTCGATGCCGAGGGGAGCCAAGGCGTCCATGACCGCGTTGGCGATGGTCGGAGTGGAGCCGATCGTGGCTGCCTCGCCGATCCCCTTGGCACCCAGCGGGTTGAGCGGTGTCGGCGTCTCGGTGTGATCGGTCGTGAAGGAGAGCAACATCGCGGCCTTGGGGACGGCGTAGTCCATGAGCGTGCCGGTGAGGAGTTGGCCGTTCTCGTCGTAGCGGACCTCTTCCCAGAGGGCCTGGGCGATCCCCTGGGCCAGGCCACCGTGCACCTGGCCCTCGACGAGGAGCGGGTTGATGCGGGGGCCGCAGTCATCGACCGAGTAGTACTCCAGGATCGCGACCTCGCCCGTCTCGGGGAA
>DAOTYK010000201.1:0-4947 GCA_034434855.1 Thermomicrobium sp. | reverse complement strand
TCCCACTGCGGAAGGTCAGAGCGGCTCGTCGCCAGCTCCTCGACCGTCACTCCAGCGAAGCCGTCGATGTCGGCACCCGCCGAGAATGCCCGCTCGTTGCCGGTCAGGACGACCACGCGGACCGCGTCGTCGACTCGCGCTTCCTCCAGCGCAGCCCCCAGCGCCCGAGGCATCTCCCCGTCATTCGCGTCGCGCTTGTTGGGCCGGCTCCGCCGAAGGAGGAGTACCCCGTTTCGTCTCTCCCCCTCACCTCACCGCCGCGCTGCTGCCAGTGCCTGCAGGGTCGCGCGGGCGTGCTGCCGGTACTCCCCGTCCCGCAGGAGCTCGCTCAGAACAGCTCGCTCGGCCGCGAGGACATCCTGCACGGTGCCCGATCGACCCACTGCTCGCGCCAGCGCTTCCACCACCCGCCGCGCAGCCGGCTCGAGTTCGGCGAGCTGCAGCCCGGCCGTCGCCTGCTCCCCGGCTGCAGCCAACTCGACGGCGTCCGCCAGCGGACGCACCGGTACGCTCCGGGCCAGAGCGCGAGCCAGTCCCGCGGCGGCTTCGAGCAAGCCGTCGCGATCCACCGTCGCCAGCCAGCGGTCACCGAGCAGCCCGGAGATCCCCGCACGCTGCGCCGAGTCCACGTGCTCGGATACCAAGAAGGTGTTGAGCGCGCTCACCACCCCGAGTTCGGCACGCAGCGGTGCCGGCAGCCCGTGCCCTCGTGCTTCAGCCCGCACGCGCAATGCCGCCAGCGCGCCGAGCGGGAGTAGTCCAGCGGTCGCGCCCGGGAATCCCAGCGGCGTCGTGAGAAACGCCACGGTCGCGTCGCTCCAGAGTGCCAGCGTCGTTGCGGCCCCGCGCCCTTCCCCGTCGAGTGCCGTCACCACCGGCACCGGCCCGCGTGCCACGGCCCACAGTGCCTCCTGCAGCGCCACGAGTCGCTGCTCGATCGTCTCCCACGCGCCCTGCTCGGCCAACTCGAGGAGATCCTCGTACGGATGGCCCAGACCCGCGAAGGCCGGCACCAGCACCAGCGCGCTCGGCCCGTGGGCCAGTGCGTCCGCCACGAGTTCCGGCAATGCCCCGAGCGAGCGTACCCGTACAGCCAGTATCCCGTCGCCGAGGTCGAGCGTTCCCTGGCGGTCGAGTGCTTCCCGCAGCCGGATCTGGCGTGTCCGGCGCGTCGAAGGAAGCTGCTCCTCCGGGACCAGTTCTCCGCTGGCAGGATCCAAGACCTGGCCATCGCGGAAGAATCCGCCGCGCTCCTCGGCGAGCGCGAGGAGATCCGGCACGGGTACACCAGCGTCATGCAGGAGCGCCCGGACGCGCTGGAGTCCGAGGAACTGCATCTGCGCATACGGTCCGGCCGCCCAGCCGAAACCCCACTCGAGGGCCCGGTCGACACTGGCGATGTCGTGCGCCGCATCGCGCGTGCGCGCGAGCACGTACCCGAAGGTGCGCCCGAGAAGGTGCCGCACGTAGTCCCCGTAGGGCGAAGGCAAGTCCAGCGCGCCCACCAAGCGCTCCGGAAATGGCTGACGCAGGAGGTCGTCGACCCCAGGAATCATCGCCGGGCGGAAGGGGCGATCGCCGCGCTGCAGGGGATCGTAGGTCAGCTGCTGCTCTCCCTCGCGGCGGTAGATACCCCCACCCGTCTTGTCGCCCAGCCGCTTGGCCCGGTACAGCTCGAGAATCCAGTCGGGTACCGCGTAGTCGTCGCCGGTCGATTCCTGCAAGCTCCGCGTCCCCAGGACCAGGATGTCCACACCGGTGAGGTCGATCGTCCGGAAAGTGGCGGAACGTGGCCGACCCAGAAGCGGGCCGGTCAAGACATCCACCTCCTCCGGAGTGAGCCCGAGTTCGGTCGTCAGCCGCACGGCGTGTGCCAAGGCGTAGATGCCGAAGCGGTTGGCGACGAAGCCCGGGGTATCGCGGACGAGGAGGACGCGTCGTCCCAAGCGTTGCTCCAGGAACCGGACGAAGCCGAAAAAGCGTTCCCCTTCTCCCTCCGGGAAGGCTGTCACCTCGCAGAGGAGCAGCGCTCGCGGTGGATTGAAGAAATGGGTGACGAAGAACCGATTTCGCCAGGCGCCGAGTTCGTCCGGTAGTAACGTGTGGAGCGTGAAGGTCGAGGTGTTGGTCGTGACGATCGTCTGGGGAGGCAGGATGGCAGCGAGGCGCTGGAACAGCCTGCGCTTCGCCTCCCGCTCCTCGATGATGGCTTCCAGTACCCAATCGCAGCCAGCGAGCAACGGCAGATCGTCCTCCACGTTGCCGACCCGAACCCGGCTGGCCGCGCTCGGATCGAGGAAGGCCCGCTGCTTGACCGCTCGTTCCAGCCCGCGGCGAGCTGGCCCGGCGGGATCGTCTTCCCCCTTCACGTCCAGCAAGATGACCTCCAGCCCCGCCGAGGCAGCGAGCGCAGCGACGGCTGCGCCCATCGATCCGGCGCCCAGGACCCCGACCTTCTCGATCACGCGCGCTCCTCCCACTTCCAGTCACGGAACCGCTCGCGGAGCGTCGCCTTCGCCAGTTTGCCGGTGGAAGTCTTCGGCAACTCGTCGACGAAGACGATCGCGTCCGGCACCCACCAGCGGACGAACCGCTGGCGCAAGTATTCTTTCAGTTCTTCCTCGGTGGTAGACTGCCCCCCGCGCAGGACAACGACTGCGATCGGTCGCTCCTGCCAGCGCTCGTGCGGCACGCCGATCACGGCCGCTTCCTCCACTGCCGGATGACTCATCAGGGCGTTCTCGAGCTCGATCGTGCTGATCCACTCCCCACCCGATTTGATGACGTCCTTCAACCGGTCGACCAGTTTGACGTAGCCTTCTTGGTCGATCACCGCGACGTCCCCGGTGCGGAGCCAGCCATCGACGAACGAGTCCGGACTCTCGCCCCGATAGTACGAGTCGGCGATCCAGGCGCCGCGTACCAGGAGTTCACCCATCGTCTGCCCGTCCCACGGGGCTTCCCCACCATCGAAGGTCAACACTTTGGCTTCGACGAACGGACAGGGCATCCCCTGCTTGAGCAGCAATTCGTACCGCTTCTCCGACGGAAAGTCGGCCAGCTTGACGTGCGACTGGAGACCGAGCAGGACCTCGCTCATCCCCCAGCCGTGGATCACCGTCACACCGAACGACTCCCAGCGGCGAATCAACGCTTCCGGTGCCGCGCTCCCGCCCAGGATCAGCCGGAGCTTCGGCGAGAACGTCCATCGCCCCGGATAGTTCTCGACGAGATTCGCCGCATCGTGCCAAACAGTCGGAACTCCGGCCACGAAGGTCCCCTGCTCGTCGGAGAGCAAGTTCAAGAGGTCAGCCGGCTGCGGATGCGGGCCAGGCAGCACCAGTTTGGCCCCCACGATCAGTCCGGCGTAGGGGAGCGCCCAACTCGCCACATGGAACATCGGGACCGAGAGGACGATCGAATCTTCCTTGCTCACGTAGTAGGTGATCGTCGAGGTCAACGCCAGCGCCGCCAGGGCGAGCTGCGCATGCACGTACAGCACTCCCTTCGGCTTCCCCGTCGTCCCCGACGTATAAAGAAGGAAAGCCGGCGTGTTCCAATGCACATCCACCAGCGCTCGTTCGTCCGGTTCGTGTCGCTGGATCAGCTCCGCAGAGGAGCCTGCTCCCGGAACCGTCGATGCGTCGCCGACGACGATGACCTGCTGGAAGGGAGCGCGGTCACGGAACTGCTCGTCGAGCGGCCCCAGCGAGTCCTCGACGATCAGAACCTTGTCCTCAGCGTGGCGAGCGATGTAGGCGAGGTCGTTCGGGTGCAGACGCAAGTTCAGCGTGTGGATCACCGCGCCGATGTTCGGAATCGCTAGGTAGGCGACGAGGTGCGGCCAGGTGTTCCATAACAGGGTGGCAACCCGGTCACCTTCTCGGACTCCCAGGCTCCTCAGCCCGTTGGCGAGTCGGATCGCCTCTTCGGCCAACTCCGCATAGCAGAATCGCCGAACCTGTCCCTCTCCGACTCGCTCCACGACTTCGGAGCGCGGAAAGTAACGATGCGTGCGCACGAGCACGTGTCGAATGGTGAGCGTGTCCAGATTCATGCCGCGCTTCCCTCCTGCCCGATCCGTGTACCAGTGCTCCTCTCCGACGAACCCCTCTCGGCAGAGTGATCGACTCGCTCCGGGAACTCCGCGCAGGTGGCACTGCGACTACGTTTGTTCACGCATAAAATAGCTCCCGCGGTCGACCCCGTCAACCCTCCCTCGAACAGCCGGTGAGCCAGACGCAGGGTGGACGCGTGTTGGCCGAGTCGAGCGTATCGGCTCCATATCTTCTCCGGCGCTCGTCGGACGGTGCCCAGGCTCCCGGTCGCCACCGGGTGAGCTCGTACCGCTTACCCCAGCATCGCCCGGCTCAGGACGGCGCAGAGCGGCCGCTCGATCCGGGCCACGGCGAGTTCCCTACTATCGCGACTATCGCGCTCGGTGAGTTGGTGGTCTCGGAATCGCTCGCTGCGTCCCGGCGGCCGCCTGTCGCGGCCGCCAGAACTGGTCGGGCGAAGCCGGCTGCTGTTGTCGATCCTGTTCCGCGCCTGCTGGATCGCGCGTCGTACCCTGCTGCCACGCCGCGCGTGTCGTCCACCCTTGTGGACTCCTGATCTCGGGAGGGCCGAGCGGTACTCGGTGACACTCTGCCCCTTCCGGTGTCGACTCGCCTGGTGCCGACCCGCCTTCGCTGCTACGCTGCTGCTGAAGAGCCGATGGCTTGTCCGAGGAGAGCACGATGAGCGATGAGCCGATGCATGCCCCGGCAGACGCAACGCAGCCCGACCACCGAAGGCAGCAGCCCATCGCTGAGTGTCTCGACTTCACGATCCGCAGCGCTGCACCACAGCTGACGCGGCGGCTCTGGTACGGTCTCCCCGCGTACGCGCTGGAGAACACTGTCCTCTGCTTCTTCCGCAGTCCGCAGACGTTCGGCGAACGCTCTC
>DAOTYK010000200.1:0-2299 GCA_034434855.1 Thermomicrobium sp. | reverse complement strand
TCGTCGATCTGCTGTTCGAGCTCGTCCCAGTACCGACGTCGCTCACGCGGCTTGGGAATGGTCTGCGTTTGTCCTGTCATGGGCTACCACCCTCACTGGAGTTGCGGCGTGTCGACAGTGAAGATGAGGCCATCGGCGCTGACCCAGAAGATCTGATAGACCAAACCCCGCTGATCGTTGGCATTCCGCACTTCGGTCACGTAAAAATAGTAGGCTTGCCCATCGGGCAACTTGTAGCCCCCCACGTAGGTGCTCTCCCCGAAGCGGAATCCCTGCTCTTCCAGGAATTGCACTGATTGTCGAAACGTCGCCAGACTCTCGCCGCTGGCCAACCGGCGTGCTTTCGATTCCGGACTCAGGGTCTGCCACATCCGCTCGGCGTCGAAGTTGCGCTGTGCCTCGAGATAGGCTCGCACACTGGCCGGTGGCGCAATCAGCGGCGCCGCCTGCACCGGCGGTTCTCCCGGCTGACTCACCGGCTCGGGTGCCAACGCGCGATAGGCATAGTACCCACCTAACGCGATGAGCAGAGTAACCAGAAGATGGCGCCAGGCGAGCCGGATCACCCGGATCGTCACCCAAAGCGACTTGCGGAGGACAACACGCACCACTTGTGCCAGCGCGATCAGTGGCCAGAAGAGGACACGCCAGCGACGTCGACGCGTTGGGCCAGGAAGCTGTGGAACGGTCGAAACCGGAGCCGTCACTGCCATCGCGGAAATCGTATCCTCGTCACTCGAGCAGAACAGCGCCTGTCGAGAGTGTAGCACCAATGGCAGAGCGCGGACAGCACGAAAGAAGAGTCACATACAGGAACCCGACTCAGGCGAAACGAGCCAGATGCTCGTCGCGAACTTCCACCACTCACTGAGAGGCACGCGGGGAATCCCTCTCGTCAGCGATCACCGAGCGAGGCGCGACCGAGTTTGCCCACCAGCACAACGAGACCAGCGACGCGACGATCGGTCCTCTCCACTCCACCAGCCGGTCGCACCCTGCACCACTCGCGCGAAAGCTCCCGTGCCTCCAATGAGCGAGGATATCACTTGTCATCCACCTCAGTGCGCTGCCAGTCGCTCGACCAAGCTGCGCCCGGTCGGTGCCTTGCCGGTCACCTCCGCGATCCGATCCAGTCGCTCATAGCCGACCTGCACGAAGCGTACGCCGAGCCAGCGCAGCGGTTCCGGTTCCCACGACTTCAGACGGTGGCTGGTCATCGGCAACCACGTCAGCTCGCTCTCCTGCCCGGTGATGAGGTCGGCCAGAATGCGTCCGGCCAAGTTCGCGGTCGCCACCCCTTGTCCGGTATAGCCACAAGCCAGCGCGATGCCGCTGCGCGGATCGTAGCGCATGGTCGGCATCCAATCGCGCGGTACTCCGAGCGGCCCGCCCCACGCATGGGTGAAGCGCACACCGTGAAGGCGAAGCGCGGGAAACCACTCGTAGCACATCTGCCGCAACATCTCGTGCGTCGGCCCATGCCGATCGTACGCATCGGCGATGCGCGAGCCGAAACGATAGGGCGCGCCGCGCCCACCGAACATGATGCGACCGTCCGCAGTCCGCTGCAGGTAATCGACGGTGAGCCGCTGCGACGAGAGTAGTTCGCGGTTCTCCCAGCCGATCTCCTGCCACACCTCGTCCGGAACCGGCTCGGTGAGCACGATCAGCGAGTAGATCGGAATCAGCGCCCGATGCAAGGAAGCCAGCTGCGAGAGATACGCCTCGCCAGCCAAGACGAGCACGCGTGCCCGGACTTCCCCTCGCGGTGTCCGGAAGAAGGGAGAACTCCCTCCTCGGAAACCGACGACCGGCGTCTCCTCGAAGATCACGGCACCGCGCCGCTCCACCGCTCGGGCCAGGCCACGCACCAGTCGACCCGGGTGGATGACCGCTCCATGCGCCGAGTACAACCCAGCCACCACCTTGGTCACCCGGACACGCTGACGAACCGCCTCCGCTGACAGCCATTCTGCATAGTCGGTGATACCGAGACGCTCCAGCGTGCGTGCCGTTTCCTCCAGCGCTGGCACTTGATGCGCCCCACGTGCCAGCCGGAGGACGCCACCCCGGTGAAAATGTGCGTCGATTCCTTCGGCCTGGAGGACACGCTCGACTTCGTCGACCGTCGCACGCATGGCGTAGTGGATCGCACGCGCCGTCTCCACACCATAGCGTCCAGCCAACTCGCCGAGGGAAACAGGAAAGCCCGGATAGAGCCATCCCCCGTTGCGCCCGGAGGCGCCGAAGCCAGCGATCCGCTGCTCCAGGATAGCGACGTTCAAGCCCGGCTCACGCT
>DAOTYK010000199.1:0-1920 GCA_034434855.1 Thermomicrobium sp. | reverse complement strand
CCGTCGCTCAGTCGCTGGTTGAGAAGGACTTCCTGCTCGCAAAAGAACCGCCGCCGTTCGAGCGTGGTGAAGTCCAGGAAGCCGAAGTTGACCGGCTTCTTGACCTTGTAGGCATAGGGTCCAGCAAGAAACACGAGCGAGATGTGCGTTTCCTCGACCTCGACTCGCTCGACGGGGAACGGATACGCGTCAGGTCGGCTGAGTTCGCTGAGGAGCCAAGCGCGGTGAACGCGCAGTTCGTCCTCGTACACTGATCACCCTTCCTCCACGCTCTCGCGGCAACCGTAGCTGATCCAGCCTGTCCTGGCAAGGTGGGGCGATCCGGGTTGAGCGAGAACGATGGTCGCACGGAGCGGACGAGCCCCGGCCGGTCGTTTCGGCGAGGACCAACGAGAAGCACCGGTGTCGGTACGTCACGCACGTGACATCTCGCAACGGCGCGATTTGGTATCGTCGCTCCAGTCGTGCGGAGAGGGGAGGTCGGTGATGCGTGTGCGATTGCTCGCCATGCTGCTCGCTCTCGGCGGGTTCTTGCCGCTCGTGGTCTCGCCGGCTGCGCTAGCGGCGGAACTGTCGGCAGGGCCTTCGGTGACCGTGTCTCAGGGGGAGCGGATCGACGACGATCTCTACGCGGCGGGAAGCACGGTCGACATCGCTGGTGAGGTGACCCGCGACGTCTTCGCAGCAGCCTCGAGCATCGTGGTGAGCGGGCGAGTGGGTGGCGATGCGACGCTCGCCGCCGGCACGATTCGTGTCGACGGGCCGATCGCGGGGAGCCTCCGGGTCGTTGGTGGAACGGTCGAGGTGACCGCTCCGATCGGGTGGGACCTGGCGATCCTCGGGGCGGGGAGCGTGTCCGTCGCTCGGTCGGCGACCGTCGGGCATGACGTCGCCGCGATCGGAGCGGGAACGATCACGATCGACGGTCGGGTCGATGGGGACATTCGCGGATCTGTCGGGACGTTGATCGTGGCGGGGCGAGTGAACGGGGATATCGACGTCGATGCCGAACGCATCGAGATCCGCGATGGTGCCGAGGTGCGGGGAGCGTTCCGCTATCGGTCACCACAACCCGCGACCATTGCGCCGGGCGCGCGAGTACTCGGCCCGCAGGAGCACACCCCCCGGCCGTCGACCACAGCGCGAGAACCGAAAACGGCTCTCGATCGGGCTATCGACTGGGTGATGACCGTGTTGCTCCGGTTGAGCTGGGCGATCGTCGCTGGGACGCTGCTCATCGTGCTGCTCCCGCGGCAGACGTCCCGCGCGACGGATATGCTGCGTGTCGCTCCCCTTCCCACGGTCCTCTGGGGGATTGCTGCGCTGGTCGTGGTGCCGATCGCCGCGCTCCTTCTGTTGGTGACGATCGTCGGGGTCCCGGCTGCGCTTCTCCTTTTGGGGACCTGGCTGGCTGTGCTGTATCTGAGCCAAGTCTTGGTGGGGATCGCGCTGGTGCGTCTCCTGCCGGTGCGACTCTTCCGGGGGGATCGTCGCCTCACCTTGTGGCTCAGCATGCTGGTCGGGACGACGGTGGTCCTTCTCTTCCGCATGCTGCCGCTACCCTTCGGTTGGACGTTCTGGTGGAGCCTCATGATCGGTGTTCTCGGACTCGGGATGGCTTGGACGGCTTTCTCTGGTTGGGGACTACCTGCCTCGATCAGCGTGGCCGGTCCGACGTCGTCAGCGCCTCACCCGCTGCAACAGGCAGAAACGCCTCCGTCGACTGGTGAGGGGGCCCCAAGCACCCCGTCCGAGAGTGCCGCGGAGCGCCCGAATGAGCAGCGCTGAATGAGCGATCGCCTTCTCCTCCGCGGCATGGAGTTCTATGCCTATCACGGCGTGCATCCCGAAGAGCGACGACTCGGTCAGCGTTTCGCCGTCGATCTCGAAGTGGAGCTGGATCTCGCTCCGGCGGGCAGG
>DAOTYK010000198.1:0-2238 GCA_034434855.1 Thermomicrobium sp. | reverse complement strand
GAGCATTCGCGGCAGATCGCGGAACTCCGGGCAGCAGTCGAGCGTCTCACGCAAGAGTTTGTGCAGTTCCGCGAAGCTGTCGAGCAGCGGTTCCTGAGAGTCGAGGCGCGGCTGGATCGAGTGGAGAATCGACTCGATCAGCTGGTCGGGATCACGCTGGAACTGCGCTCGCAGCAACGCCTCAGCTCGTGGCTGGGTTTCGTGCTGGAGAAGATCAAAGTGCGTCCTCCCGGGGATTGGGCCGAGCAGTTGCGGCCGCTCGTCGGTGCCGCGGTATTCGATGAGGTACTCGATGCCGATTTGCTCGTCCGGGCGCGCTTGCGGCGGGATCCATCGATCGAGCTCTGGCTCGTGGTCGAGGTGTCGGGTGTGGTCGATCGGACCGATGTCGAGCGCGCGGTGACGCGAGCGATGGTCCTGCAACCAGCCCTGAAGCGTGTCGTTCCTCTCGTCGTCGGTGAACGGGCGACCGAGGGGGCGATGGAGCTGGCGGATCGCTTGGACGTCGTCACACTCCTGAATGGCCGTATGCAGAATTGGGAAGAGGCGGCGGCCCGTTGGGTGGCGTGAGCGTGCGAGTAGACACTGCGGACGGCAGCTCCTCGCTTCGTTCACTGGACGATCGTCGGACTCGTCCGGTGGTTGCCCTCCGGTAACGACGCGCTGGTGGCGGTGTCGATGCAGTTCCACGGACATTCGGGACGGAGTGGGACATTCCTTCGGGATGCGTGGGGTTTTCCTCAAAACCTTCCCCGCTTGTGAGGGAACCCGGGCTGACCTATACTGCGCGTCAGAGGGTGCCGAGGCGGCAAGCCTGGCGGCAGCGAGTGACGCTCTGGGAGGTCAGTCATGGATTTCGAGTTCACCCCGGAACAGATTCAAGTGCGGGACATGGTCCGCGAGTGGGCGCAGCGGGAGGTCGCTCCCTACATCCGCGAGTGGGATGCCAAGGGGGAGTATCACCCGGAGATCTATCGGCGGATGGGTGAGTTGGGACTGCTCGGCTTGCCGATCCCCGAGCGATACGGCGGCGGAGGCTTCGATTACATCGCCCTGGCGCTCGTCTGCGAGGAACTGGAGGCGGTCGATACGTTCCTCCGCGTGGCGATCAGCGTGCATGTCGGCTTGAACAGCTTGACGCTCCTCCAGTGGGGAACCGAGGAGCAGAAGCAGCGCTGGTTGGTTCCTCAGGCACGAGGCGAGAAACTGGCGACCTTCGCACTCACCGAGCCGGGTGCGGGGTCGGATGCTGGGCACATCCAGACGCGTGCGGTCCGCGATGGCGAGAGCTACATCTTGAACGGCGAGAAGATGTGGATCTCGCTGGCGAATACGGCTGATCATTTCCTCGTCTTCGCCACGCTCGACCCAGCGCTCGGTCATCGCGGATTGTGTGCGTTCATGGTGGAGCGTGGGATGCCCGGGCTCACGACCGGATCGCTCCACGGCAAACTGGGGGTGCGAGCGGGCGATACTGGTTGGATCTCGCTCCAGAACGTCCGCGTGCCGGCGGAAAACATGATCGGCGAACCAGGCGAGGGCTTCAAGATCGCGATGAGCGCGATCGATCAGGGACGCTTCACCGTAGCGGCTGGGGCATGCGGGCTGATCCGGGCCTGTCTGGAGGCGAGCGTCAAGTACTGCCACGAGCGTCAGGCCTTCGGGCAGGAGATCGGGCGATTCCAGCTCGTGCAGCAGATGATCGCCAAGATGGTCCGCGGTTACGAGACGTCGCGTCTGTTGGTCTTCCGCGCTGCTGAACTCAAGAACCGCGGGATCCGCAATACCCGTGAAACCTCGCTCGCCAAGTGGCACGCCTGCGATTGTGCCTTCGAGGCAGCCAACGATGCAGTGCAGATCCACGGGGCCTATGGCTATTCCAACGAATATCCGGTGGAGCGCTACTTCCGCAACTCGCGGGGCGCCGTGATCTACGAGGGAACGCGCGAGATCCATACGCTCCTGCAGGCCGAATACGCGCTCGGCTATCGCGTGGACAAGCCGCTCCGCTGCCCGCAACCACCAGCGCAGGGGTACGAGACGGTCGTGGCGCGGGGGTGAGATGCGTCCGCTCGTCATCCCCTATCGGGGAAAGCAGCCGCACCTCGCGCCGGATGTCTTCGTCGCGCCGACAGCGGTCGTGATCGGCGATGTCGTCGTGGGGTCGAGGTCGAGCCTCTGGTTCGGCGTCGTGCTGCGCGGCGATATCGGACCGATCCGCATCGGCCAGCGCGTCAA
>DAOTYK010000197.1:0-12175 GCA_034434855.1 Thermomicrobium sp. | reverse complement strand
GAGGGGGTGGAGATGGTGATGCCGGGGGACAACGTGCGGCTGCGGGTGGAGTTGGACAAGCCGGTGGCGCTGGAGGAAGGGTCGCGCTTTGCCATCCGGGAAGGTGGCCGCAC
Organism: Thermomicrobium sp.; assembly: GCA_034434855.1. GTDB lineage: Bacteria > Chloroflexota > Chloroflexia > Thermomicrobiales > Thermomicrobiaceae > Thermomicrobium. The sequence continues at coordinate 12,062 of DAOTYK010000197.1, read as the reverse complement.
GGTCGGTGCCGGCGTCGTCACCAAGATCATCAAGTAGTGTGCGGGGACTGGCACCGGACGCAGGAGTTGTGGTATCATGGCAAAGAAAGCGAAGGCCGACCGGGTCATCATCACGTTGGAGTGCACGGTCTGCCGGGAGCGGAATTACGTGACGCAGAAGAACCGGCGCAACGATCCCGGGAGGTTGGAGCTCCGAAAATACTGTCCGCGCTGTCGCCGTCATCAGGTGCATCGCGAGACGCGGTGAGCAGGGCCCGGTCGGGGCAGTACAGGGTCGTAGCTCAAGTGGCAGAGCAGCGGTCTCCAAAACCGCAGGTTGGGGGTTCGAGTCCCTCCGGCCCTGCCGAAGCATCGAGTCGCTTCTCGCCCCGGCCGGATCGAGCGGAAGGGGTTGAGCGAGACTGCTCGCCCCTTTTGTCTGTTCCCGGGTGCGGAGCAGTCGATCAGCGACGGGGGTGGTCGAGATGACAACGAAGATGCAGAGCCCGGCGCGGGCGGCGAGCAAAGCGAAACCTCAGGAGCGTCCGGCGAAAAGCAAATCCGGGCGGATCGTCGCGCTCCGTCGCTTGATCGCTGATCTCCAGTCGGAATGGCGCAAGATCACCTGGCCGGACCGCGAAACGACCCGCAAATTGACGCTGTTGGTCATCGGATTGGCCACCGTTCTCGGCCTGATTCTCGGTGCAGTGGATGCCATTTTCGTACGACTCTGGAATCTTCTCGGAGGGCTGTGAGAACGATGTCGCGATCGCTACGAGAACGCTTGGCACAGAAGCGCGGTGCTGTTCGAGAAGGCGAGCAGCAGGGGGAATGGTACGTCCTGCATACGTACTCCGGATACGAGAACAAGGTGCGGCAGAACCTTTTGCACCGCGTTGAGACCATGGATGTTGCCGATAAAGTGTTCGAAGTCGTGATTCCCATGCAGGAAGAGATCGAGATTCGCGGTGGTCAGCGGCATACCGTCCAGCGAAAGGTGTTTCCCGGGTACGTTCTGGTTCGCATGATTCTCGACGATGAGTCGTGGCATGTCGTTCGCAACACCCCGGGTGTCACCGGATTCGTCGGGGTCGGGAATCGCCCGGTGCCGCTCGACCGGGCGGAGGCGGAAGCGATCATCCGCGGTGCCAAGGCGGAGCAGCCGAAGGTGCGGATGACGCTGTTGCCAGGGGATGTAGTGCGGATCATCGACGGGCCGTTCACGGACTTCCGGGGTGTCGTGGACGAAGTCGACAACGAGAAGGGGAAAGTGCGCGTTCTCGTGTCGTTCTTCGGGCGCGAGACACCGGTTACCTTGGACTTCCTGCAGGTCGAGCGGGAAACGTGACCAGAGGTTGCAGCGTAGGGGCTTGCGCTGCAGCCTCGTCATGTCTTTGAGCGGGGAAGGTGAGCGATGGCGAAGAAGGTCAAAGCGATCGTCAAATTGCAGCTGCCGGCGGGCAAGGCCACGCCGGCGCCGCCGGTTGGCCCAGCCTTGGGTCAGCATGGTGTACCGATCATGAACTTCGTGAAGGAATACAACGAGAAGACGGCACACCTGGCAGGGCAGATCATTCCGGTCGTCATCACGATCTACGAAGATCGCTCTTTCACATTCGTATTGAAGACGCCGCCCGCTGCCGATCTCCTGCGCCGGGCGGCTGGGATCGAAAAGGGGGCTGCCGATCCCAAGCGCCAAAAGGTCGGTCGGGTAACGCGCGAGCAGATCCGAGAGATCGCCCAACTCAAGATGCCGGACTTGAACGCACGTGACCTCGAGGCAGCCATGCGCATGATCGAGGGAACGGCGCGCAGCATGGGCATCGAGGTCGTCAGCTGAAAGGTCGTGGGAGGAGCTGACTGGCTCCGTTCGAACCACAGGGGGTTGTACCATGCCGAAGCATGGCAAGAAGTATCTGGAAGCACTCAAGCTCGTCGATGTGACGCGGCGCTACTCGCCCAAGGAAGCCGTCGAACTGGTCAAGAAGGTCGCTCACGCGGACTTCGACGAGAGTATCGACCTCCACATCAAGTTGAACATCGACCCACGGCATGCCGACCAAAACGTCCGCGGGACAGTGACACTCCCTCACGGCACGGGTCGGACGCCGCGTGTGTTGGTGTTCGCGGTGGGCGAGGCTGCGCGGATCGCGGAGGAGGCCGGCGCGGATCACGTGGGAAGCGATGACTTGATCCGCCAGATCGAAGGAGGCTGGTTGGAATTCGATGCCGCGATCGCTATGGCGGATCAGATGGGGAAGGTTGGTCCCCTGGGGAGGATCCTGGGGCGACGCGGTCTGATGCCGAATCCCCGAACCGGAACGGTCGTCCGGAATCCGGAAGACTTGCCGGCCGTGATTCGCGAAATCAAAGGCGGCCGTGTCGAATTCCGCAACGATCGAACTGGGAACATTCATCTGCAGATCGGCAGGAAGAGTTTCACCGAGCAGCAGCTGCTCGAGAATTTGTACGTCGCGGTGGACGCCATCGCGCGGGCGCGGCCACAAGCGGTCAAAGGCCAGTTCTTCCAATCCATGACTATCGCTCCGACGATGGGTCCGGGTATTCCGTTGGACGTCGCGACTACGGTAGAGGAAGCACGGCAGTTCGTGACGTGATACACTCTGTCGCGGCGATGCCGCGCCGATGACAGCTGGGGCGCGTGGCGCTTAATCGATCCAGCCGAGGCGCGGGGAGGACGGACGGCAGCGAAACCGCAGTCGCACGTGCCCCCTGCGTTCCGACGCAGGGGGTCTCGTTTCGAGAGGAGGTGCTCGTGCCGACTCCGGAGAAAGCAAGACAGATCGAGGAGATCAGCGAGATCCTGCGCACGGCGAACGTGGCGATTCTGACTGACTACCGCGGACTGAGCGTCGCGGACATGACGGCATTTCGTCGTCGGTTGCAAGAACAGCAGGCCAATTTCCGGGTCGTCAAGAATACCCTGACCCGGATCGCCGCGGAGCGGACCGGTACAGAGGTCATCACACCCCTCCTGCAAGGACCGACTGCTCTGGTCTATTCGATGGGTGACCCAGTTGCGGCGGCGAAGTTGACACTCGAGTTCGCGCGCCAGTCGCGGATTCTGTCCGTCAAGGGTGGACTCCTCGCTGGTCGTCTCTTGAGCTCTGCCGATGTAGAGGCGCTGGCTACCCTGCCGCCACGCGAGGAGTTGCTCGCGAAGGTGGTCGGTGGCTTGCAGGCACCGCTCTATGGTTTGGTGTCCGTGGTGAGTGGTCCGATACGAGGACTTCTCTACGTGCTACAGGCGCGCGTGCGCCAGTTGGGCGGTGAGGAGGCTGCCGAGGCTGCGTGAGGACGAGTCGAGTCGGACGAGTGATGGGAGGATCGTCGATGGCAGTTGGACAGGAAAAGCTCGAAGAGATCATCCACGCGATCGAGCAGATGACGGTGCTGGAACTGTCCCAGCTCGTCAAAGCGCTCGAGGAACGATTCGGCGTAACCGCCGCACCAGTGGCGGTCGCTGCGGCTCCCGCGGCTGGTGCTGCGCCAGCTGCCGCGGCGCCGGCTGAGGAAGAGAAGACGGAGTTCGACGTGATCCTGAGCGATGTCGGTCCCAACAAGATCCAGGTGATCAAAGTGGTGCGTGAACTCACGCAGCTCGGGCTGAAAGAGGCGAAGGATCTGGTGGAAGCTGCTCCGAAGCCGGTGAAGCAGGGGGTATCCAAGCAGGAAGCCGAGACGATCAAGCAGAAGCTGGAAGCAGTCGGGGCCAAGGTGGAGATCAAGTAGCGACGACGAGCCGGGACGCTCATTGGCGTCCCGGCTCGTCCCTATGCTATACTGGCAGCGAACTTCGGGGCGTGGCGCAGCCCGGTAGCGCACCGGTATGGGGTACCGGAGGTCGGAGGTTCAAATCCTCTCGCCCCGACTGACTGGGCCGCACCGTGGGTGCGGCCTTCTCGTACGGGGGAACGTGGTGGCCGCGACGGCAGCGACGCCGATCCGAATCCTCATCGCGGACGATGAGCCGATCATCCGGCTCGATCTCCGCGAACTTTTGACCTCGCTCGGCTATGACGTGGTCGGGGAGGCAGCCGATGGACGCACAGCTGTCGAACTTGCTCGCAAGTTGAAGCCTGACCTCGTCATTCTCGATATCAAAATGCCAGAAGTCGACGGTATCGATGCGGCAGAAGTTCTCCATCGGGAGCGGTTGGCGCCGGTGGTCTTGCTGACCGCCTATAGCGAGCGCGAGCTGGTCGAGCGTGCACGGCGTGCAGGGGTAGCGGGCTATCTCGTCAAGCCATTCCGGGAAAGCGAAATCATGCCGGTTATCGAGCTCGCACTGGCGCGCTTTCAGGAAGTGCAACGTCTGGAGCGCCAAGTCGTGGAACTTCAGGATGCCTTGGAAGCTCGCAAGCTCATCGAACGGGCCAAAGGCATCCTCATGCAGGTACACGGCCTCAGCGAGGCCGAGGCGTTCCAACGAATGCGCCGACTGAGCATGGATAGCCGCAAGTCGATGCGCGAGATCGCAGAAGCGATCTTGCTCGCTCATCAGCTGGAGAGCAGCACCCGCTCCACCGAGCCCCGATCCTAAGTTCTACACGAAAAGTCCTTTTCCCCAGCAAGAGACGACAGGGACTCCCTCCCTCTCATCATTGCAGGTCACTCACGGTGTGGGAGACGGGGTTGGTTGCACTGACCGGATGGTCACTTGCACCACCTCGGGGGAGAGACGCTCGTAACGAACCTCGGGTGGAAGCGTCACTCGAATCGGAAGCTGATAAATTCCCTGCTCGGCATTCTCGACATCGACGAATACCAGGATATCACCCGGCTTCAGTTGCTCGAGCACGGTGCTCGGGCCACTCACTTCGAGATCGACTGTACTCGGTGTTAGCTCGACGGTGGTCCCCGGGCGAACATTCACCACAGTGATCGGAAGACCTTGAAGCGATCGAGTTTCCTCAGCTCGCCGAATCTGGACGGAGACGTTGACCGTCTTCGGATCGACTGTGACCCCTGAAGGAAGCCGTGACGTATCGATCGGAACGTCCCACAGGATACGAGACTCGCTCCATCCGGACACATCGATCGGCGTGGTCGTGAGATATGGGATGGCAGCGAGCGCGGACTCGGGACCTTCGATGACGACCTCTTCGGAAGGGAACACTGTCGGTGGACCAGCGAGTTCGTACCCGGGAGCGAGTTTGTCTGCACCGATGATAGTCGGGACGACCCTCCGCACTTGGCCGCGCACGCGTAGTTGCACCGAGACGACAGCAGTCGATGGCTCGACGGTTATTCCTGGGACAGTGACGCCGTTGGCATCGACTGGGATGAGCGTGACACTCTCCTGAAAACTTTCCGTCCGACCGGCTAGTTGGAGCGGAGCTGTAACGCGGGCGATGTTCTCGACTCGCTGTTGCGGACCGCGGACGATAACCGTCGCTGGGTCAGGAGTTGCGGAAAGCACTTGGAGATTGGGTGGCATTTGGCCAGTAAAGATGATCTCGACCGGCACGTTGCCCCGTTCAACGAGACGGTCGATCTGGACAGTCACTTCCTGGGGAACGACCTCGCGGAGGCGTAATCGACTGGGGAGCTGAACTCGTACTGGTCGGATGTATGTTCCTGGGCTGTCGACATCACGCAGGTCGATCCACGCCTGGATGGCGCCGCTTTCGAACGATTGGACACGACTCTGCGCACCCTGGATGCGGACAGTTACGGTCGGCAATTCGCTGGTGACGACGAGTTGAGGGGAAAGGCCACGGGGGAAGACGGGCACGTTGGAGATCGTCCGTTGCGTCTCCGGATCGTTCGTCGCTTCGACCCAAGCCCAGAGCCCGAAGGAAAGCACGAAAGCGAGTGCGAGGCGAGCGACAGTCTCCCGACGCAGAGCTGGTCGCACGCTAGCCCATGCGTGACGGAGAAGCTGGAGTATCCTCGCGCGTCGTTGCACCGGTCGGTTCCCTTCTCCGTTCCGTATCGAGAGCGTCTGCACCGCTCGTGGATGATGCCAGCAAGGTCGAGAGACGTCGTCGACGGGTTCCTTCGACATGGAGAAGTGCTCGTAAAGCACGGCGGAGTCGTTCGATATCGATGTTTCGATACAGTCGGCCATTCACGGCGAGAGAAATCTGCCCGCTCTCCTCCGAGACGATGATGGCCACGGCATCCGATTCCTCGGTAATACCGACACCGGCACGGTGGCGTGTGCCGAGTTGGGGATCGCTCAGATTCTCACTGAGCGGAAGAACACATCCGGCAGCGAGTATCCGGTTGCCGCGGATGATCACCGCTCCGTCGTGCAGCGGCGAGTTCGGGAAGAAGATGTTGACCAAGAGTTGCTGTGTGAGGGCCGCATCGAGGGGGATACCACGATCCGCGTAGTCTTGAAGACCCGTTTCGCGCTCGATGACGATGAGGGCACCATAGCGGAGCCGGGCTAATTGCGCCACAGCCTTGGTAACCTCCTCGATCGTTTCCTCCGTCTGGGGTTCATGACCACCTAAAGGGGTGCGTAGCCAAGCTCCGGTATGCCCGAGCCGCTCGAGTGCACGGCGGAGTTCAGGCTGGAAAACCACCGGTATCGCGACGATGAGTGCTGGGAGTGCCTGGCTCAAAAGCCAGTTCAACGCCTGTAGGTGGAAGAGGTTCGCTGCGCCGACCACCAGGATAACGAAAATGACGAGACCACGGACGAGCTGCGCGGCTCGCGTTCCCTGGATGACCCATAGGAGCCAATAGAAAATGAGGGTCACAGACAGTATATCCACCAGGGCCCGCAGATCGATGCGGGTGAAGATCCAGGGTAGCTCGGGCATCGCGCTCGTCCCTGTTAGCCGCTACTCCAGCGCACTGATCGAATTCTAACACCTGGTGCGCTGCCTACCCCCGCGACAGAACGGACCGAGCGGTGGCGCGTGGGGAGCGGAACGGCTACGCATGCCGATGAGTAGTCACGTGCCTGTACGCGTGACGACGCAGGATCTGAAGTTCGCGTAACTGCGCATGAGCTGCCTCATCCGCAGGATCCAATGCGACGAGTTGCTCGGCAGTCGCCAGTGCATCGTCGAGACGGCGTTCTTGGAGGAATCGGCGCAGGGCCGTCCACAGTTGGGCTCGCGCCCGCTCGAGATGCCCAGCACGTAGGAGGGCGGTCGCTGCGGCGATGTGCCGCTCGGCGCTTCCCTCATCCGTCGCTGCCAGGAGTTCAGCAGCGAGTGCGAGTCGGGGTCGGTCGTCCGCCATTTCAGCAAGCGCCTGCGCGCGCTCTAGGAGGGCGATAGATCGCGCGATCGCTCCTCGATCGCGCGCTCGTGACGCTGCCGCGATGAGTGTATCGATCGCACGACTGGTACGGCCAGCTCGGATCTCGGTGTTGATGACGAAATCGATCGCCGCATCCTCACGGGGATCGACTTGGATCAGTTGGTGAAGAACGGAGAGGAGAGTCGTGCGATCGCCCTGCTGGTGCGCGAACTTCGCAGCCAGACGCAACACGCTACCTGCCGAGACGTGGAAGCCTGCAATATCCAAGCGAGTGGCGAGTGCTGAGAGTTCCGCAACAGTCGCACCGCAAGAAACGAGAAAACGAAGAGCCTGCCGGTGCCACGAAGAAATTTCGGAGCAGAGCGCATACTCCGCGATGGCCAGAGGGGTGCATTCGGGAAGGAGCGTGCGTACGAGGGAGGCCTGCTCGTCGCTCTCGGCCAGAAGAGACATGAGGTCCGATAGCGCCTCGCTGAACGCCGCTGGATCGGTCCGATCGGGTCTCCCTGGAATGAGCAAGCCAGCAGCGAGTGCTCGTGCGATGCGCGATCCACTGCGAAGCAGGTCGTGGAGAGGCGGATCGATCACTTGTACACCGGCGTGCCTGCTGAGAAGCGTGGCTACGAGGTACGTGCGAGAGTCCTCGTGTTTCAGCTGAGCCAGGATGCGATCGATGAGCAACTGCCGTGCCGAAGAATCGGGGAGAGAGGAGAGCGCCCCGACGATCTTCTGGAGAAGAACCCAGCATGTCGGTTCTGGAACAATCGTCGCCATTCGTACGAGGAGTATCCACTGCCAGTTGGTGGACGGCTGCGGCCATGTCTCGATGGGTCCGAGCTGAGTGATCAGGTCCGTTTCTCGGTTTTCCAGAGCCTCCTCGAAGAGGACCCACCAGGCCTCTTCGTCCGAGCGGTACATTTCCATCCAAGCTGCACGGAGTGTAGCCGCTGTCTCGCGTTTGCCCTGCTGACGAAGCAGGTGCAACACGATCGGCAGATAAGCCTTGCGAAGCGCTGCGGGCCCAGCGAGCAATTGTCGAGCCAATTCTTCGAGTGAAGGACGACCCTCGGGGCTGACCAGCCACTCGAGCAGCGTCGCTTCGGTAGGGGAGAGCCATGCGGGATCGAGCTGCGATCGGCGCTGGAGCAGGCGCAAGAGAAGCTGAGCGCTGTGCCGGTCACCACGGAGGAGCGCGATCTCGATGGCCCGAGCAGCGACTTCAGCATGGTCCGGTGCGGCGGCGACTGCTTGGAGGAGCGCATCGATCGCCACGCCCCAGGCGTGCGTGCCAACTGCTTTACAGGCCTCCGCGAGCAGGGGCAAGGTCGGCGTCTCGAGCTCGAGATGACGCTGAATCGCGCTCTCGAGCAGCTCGACGTCCGTGATGGTTGCTCGTCCCTGTGGGGGGCTCATGACTCCCCGCGATCTCTGCCGTGCCCTACGTGGAGATTTCGGTCATGTCGGAGAAAATCTTGAGAGACGTCAGGACGAGAGGCGAGAGCGCCGGAGCCGATAATCGCCAGCGCGAATGAAAACCGCGCGGCAAATCGCCCGGTCGCACAGACGAGAACGGATGCGCTCGTCGAGATCGTCGAGATCGCGATTCGTCGTGATCACGGTCGGCTTTCGCTGGTTGTACCGGTAATTGATGATTTGAAACAACTTCTCGGTTGCCCATGGAGTCGTGTGCTCGGTTCCGAGGTCGTCGAGGACGAGCAGACCCGCATTGCGCACCTGCTCGAAGCGATTGTCGTAACTGTCGGTTCGATCCGGTGCGAAGGTGGCACGTAGGTAATCCAAGAGATCCGGCACGACGGTAAAGAGCGGAAAGAGTCGCTGATGGTGGAGTACGTAATTCGCGATCGCCGCAGCGAGGTGAGTCTTCCCGCAACCGAATCCACCCATGAGAAGCAGCCATCCATCTGGGTTGCGGGCATACTCCAGTGCGATCCGATAGGCATCGGCGACGCCCGGCACGGTTGGATCGAACGATTCGAAGGTCCAGTCCTCGAGCTGTTCGAGCCCACTCAATTCCAAGTACTGGCGAAGCAGTTTTGCTTCGCGTTCGCGGATCTTGCACTCGCACGGAATGATCCGGCCGAAGTTCGGATGACCGACTGGCACGTCCATACGGAGATAGCCTGCTCCCTTGCAAATGGGACAGTGGTCACCCGCTCGGGGATCCCGAGGTAAAGAACCCGCGCCCTCAATCGGTCTCGGTGAAGAGGGGGGCGTACTTGCCTCGGAGATACTTATCGGGATCGAGCGGGCGAGCGCGTTGATCTCGCGGATGGGTCTCATGGTCACGTCCTTCGGTGGCCCAACGCTCGAGGATCCGCTGGACATAGCGCCAGTTCCGGCGTCCATAGTGTACTGCTTCGACGATGGCTGCCTCAACCCACGCTACTGGATAGTGTTCGATCGCCTCGGCTAGTTGCTCAGCGATGAGTGGCGTCAGTGGCCCAATATTTTGCTCGTACAACGCGAAGACGTTCGGCCGCTCGACATCGATGCGCTGTTGGATATCCAGCCGGATAGGAAGGAGAGCAGCCGGATCGCGCCGTACTGTCGAGATCGTCGAAAGAGTGGCCAGCGCGACCCATTCGCTCGTGCCACCACTCGGTGCCGAGCTGCGGAGCCGCACGAGGAAACCCCGGGCGACAGCGATCTCGATCGCTCGCTGGATCTCTTGCTCCGGAGAGCGATCCGTACCCCCAGGACGCATACCACGACGCAAAGCCGAATCACTGAGGAGGGCGGCAATCGGTATCGCTGAACTGCCGTGGAGGGTCGCGAGCCGGGCAGTGGCGAGTACGACCTTGATCGTTGCGACATCACGCGCTTGACTGATCAAGCGTTCGGCCAGATCGATGGGAAGACAACCGGGCATGCCGACCGCATCACGCTCCATCTGGTCTCCTCGTTCACGCACCGGGTTCGCGATAGAGTTCGAGATCAGCAAAGCGAGCTGTTCGATCGAAGAAGCGAAGGTGAACGGTATCCGTCGGTCCGTTCCGGTGCTTGGCCACGATGATTTCGGCGATTCCCCGACGGTCGGTGTCTGGGTTGTAAATTTCGTCCCGGTAAATGAAGATGACGACATCCGCGTCTTGTTCCAGGCTACCGCTCTCGCGCAGGTCGCTCAGCAGCGGTCGATGATCGGTTCGCGTCTCGACGGCTCGAGAGAGCTGCGACAGGGCCAGGACAGGCACGTTGAGTTCGCGGGCCAGCGCTTTGAGTCCGCGCGAGATTTCCGAGATCTCCTGAACGCGGTTTTCCGCTCGGCGGGCGTGCATAAGCTGAAGGTAATCGACGATCACGAGGTCGAGGCCGTGCTCGGCCATCAGACGTCGGGACTTGCTGCGGAGTTCCATGACGCTGATGCCTGGCGTATCGTCGATGAAGATCCTGGCCTCAGCCAAGCGACCGAAGGCTCGCGAGATCGCGTCCCACTCTTGCTCGTCGATATAGCCGAGACGGAGCCGGTGCGTATCGATCCCAGTCTCCATAGCTAAGAGGCGCTGGACGAGTTGTTCGGCCGACATTTCGAGGCTAAAGATGGCGACCACTTTGCCCGCCTTGACGGCGGCATGATGGGCGATACTGAGCTGGAAAGACGTCTTTCCCACCGAGGGCCGTGCCGCCAGGATGATCAAGTCGGAGCGTTGGAGTCCTCCAGTGAGCTTGTCCAAATCGGCGAACCCGGTGGGAATGCCGATGACTTCACCGCGGTGCTGCTGGATATAGTCGAGCTTCTCGAAGAACTGCTCGAGCACTTGACCGACGGAAACGAAGTCGCGACTGGCTCGGCGCTGCGAAACATCGAAGATGAGGCGCTCGGCTCGCTCGATCGCTTCGTCCGCTTCGATTCGTTCGTCGAAGCCGAGGCGAACGATTTCCGTTCCGGCACTGATCAGTCGGCGCAGCGTCGCTGTGCGCTCGACGATCCGGGCGTAGTATTCGACGTGGACGGCGCTCGGGACCACGCTGAGAAGCTCAGTGAGGTAGGCGACGCCGCCTGCATCGTCGAGGCGTCCGGTCCGCTCGAGTTCGTCGACGACCGTCACGAAGTCGGCAGGTATCCGCCGGTTGTAAAGGTCGAGCAGAGCCTGGTAGATGACACTGTGGCTCCCGCGAAAGAAATCGTCGGGGCGGAGAAAGGAAGCCACCCGGATGATGGCGTCGCGCTCGATGAGCAGGCTACCGAGCACGGCCTGCTCGGCCTCGATATTGTGCGGCGGTAACCGCTCGATGGCCTCGGCAGCCGTGCTCGTCATGGCACACTCCTGCTCATTCGTTCTCGCCAGCTCGATCGCCTTCTTCTGGGACGACCTCGACGATCACCGTGGGGCGCAGACTGCCGACCAGGTGAATCGGGATCCGGTGCTCGCCGAGCGAGCGGATCGGTTCCTCCAACTCGACTGCTCGTCGGTCGATCTCTTGACCGACCAGCTGGCTGAGTCGTTCGGCGATGTCGCGTCCAGTGATGGACCCGTAGAGTCGGCCGCTCTCACCGACGCGGGCTGGGATGACCACACGGAGTCCCTCGAGGCGCTCGGCCAGATCGCGAAGTGCTTGCTCGGCCCGTTCGATCCGGCGACGCTGCGCCGCGAGCCGTGCCTGCGCGACCGCAACGCGGTCAGGGGTTGCTGGTTCAGCCAGTCGCTGGGGGATCAGGTAATTGCGCGCAAACCCATCGGACACGCTCTGGATCGTACCGGCCTTTCCGACGTTGGGAACATCGCGGAGCAAGATGACCTTCATCGCTTCTCTCCCGCTCGTGTCTCATGACGACCGCAGGGTGTCCGTACACCCAGTGTACCACGTCGTCAACTATA
>DAOTYK010000196.1:0-3398 GCA_034434855.1 Thermomicrobium sp. | reverse complement strand
TCGCGCGTCGGAAAGAAGGTGCATCTCAATATTCAGGAGATCCGCAAGCCGGAACTCGATGCGCGTTTGGTGGCGGAAAGCATTGCGGAGCAGATCACGCGGCGAGTCTCCTATCGGCGTGCGATGAAGCATGCGGCTGCGGGTGCGATGCGTGTCGGGGCCAAAGGGGTCAAAATTCGCGTCAAGGGTCGGTTGGGCGGTGCTGAAATGAAGCGCATGGTCTGGGAGATCGTGGGTCGGGTACCGCTCAATACGATCCGCGCGAACATTGACTATGCTGTCGTCCATGCTCCGACGATCTATGGCCAGATCGGCGTCAAGGTATGGATCTATCACGGCGATGTGCTGCCAGAAGCTCTGCCGCCGGTGGCGGCGGGTGTCGTCGCTGAGTAGACGAGGGAGCTCGACCGATGCTTATGCCACGTCGAGTACAGCATCGTAAACAACACCGGTATCGCACGAAGGGAATCGCCTGGCGCGGTAACACCCTCACTTTTGGCGACTATGGAATCCAGGCTTTGGAGCCGGCATGGGTGACGGCGCAGCAGATCGAGGCGGCACGGCGTGCGATCACCAATGCTGTGCGCCGTGGCGGAAAGGTCTGGATTCGAGTCTTTCCCGACAAGCCGGTCACCAAAAAGCCGGCTGAGACACGGATGGGGAGTGGAAAGGGTAACCCAGAATACTGGATGGATGTCGTCAAGCCGGGTCGCATCCTGTTCGAGCTCGCTGGCGTGCGTGAGGAACTTGCCCTGGAGGCGCTGACCCGGGCGATTCACAAGTTGCCGTGCCGTTGCCGGATCGTCAAGCGCGAGCGCCCCGGTGAAGCGGCTGAGGAGGAGGCGTCATGAAACCGGCGGACCTCCGTGCCCTGACGGATGATCAGCTGCGGCAGAAGCTGGAGGAGTTGCGCAACCAGGTGCGCGACCTCCGATTTGCCGCGGCACTGGGCCAGCTGAGAGATACGGCGGCGATTCGCAAGGCGCGCAAGGATATCGCGCGGATCTTGACGATCCTCAGTGAACGAGAGCGGGCTCGTTTGGCAGAACAGGGGCTGCTTCCGCCACCGAAGTTGACCAGGCGCGAGCGGCGGAAGCGTCGAGAACAGCTTGCGCAGCAGCAGCGAAAGGGGTGATGCTGAGTGGACGGCCACACGGGTGAGACTCGGGAACCGGGAGCGACCCAACCGCGGCGGCAGAAGCGGCGTCTGACCAAGGTTGGGCGTGTCGTCTCGGATAAAATGGATAAGACCGTCGTCGTGGCGGTCGATTACTGGCGGCGTCACCCGCTCTACAAGAAGACGGTGCGCCGCACGAGCAAATTCTACGCCCACGACGAATACAACTTGTGCCGAATCGGGGATCTCGTTCTGATCGAGGAGACCAGGCCGATCAGCAAGTTGAAGCGGTGGGTTGTTCGCCGGATTCTGGAGCGGGCGACACCGGAAGTTCAGGCGGAGCTCATCGAGGAGCGCGAGCGAGAGGGTGAGGTGGAAGCATGATCCAACCACTCTCGAAGCTGGTCGTCGCCGATAATACCGGCGCCAAGGAGATCATGTGCATTCGCGTTCTCGGGGGGTCCAAGCATCGGTACGGAACCGTGGGAGACCTGATCGTGGCATCGGTGAAGAAGGCGGAGCCGAATGCGGCGGTCAAGAAAGGCGATGTCGTGTATGCGGTCATCGTCCGGACGAAGAAGGAATATCGGCGCAAGGACGGATCGCATATCAAGTTCGACGACAACGCTGCGGTGCTGGTGACTCCGCAGGGGCAGCCCCGGGGAACACGTATCTTCGGACCGGTCGCGCGGGAACTGCGCGAGAAGCACTACATGCGCATCATCTCACTGGCGCCGGAAGTGTGGTGAGGGGTGCCAGGCATGGCAGAGAAGATCGTGACAGGCGATGAGGTGATCGTGATCCGCGGGAAAGATCGGGGAGCGCGTGGTCGCGTGCGCCAGAACCTTCCGCGGGAAGATCGCGTCATCGTCGAGGGCGTGAACATCGTCAAAAAGCACCAGCGGGCGATTCCTGGAGTGCGGCAAGCAGGCATCATCGAGATGGAAGCGCCGATCCATGTCTCGAAGGTGATGCTCATCTGCCCACACTGTGGAAAGCCCACGCGGGTGGGTTTCCGGTTCACTGAGACGGGCGAGAAAGTGCGCTACTGCAAGAAGTGCCAGCAGGTAATCGAAAAGCCTGCTCTTCATCGGCGAACGAAGTGAAGGCGAATGAGCGATGACGGCTGAGGTGCATGAACGAGTCGAGCCGCGGCTGAAGCGGTTGTATCGGGAAGAGGTGGTGCCGAAGCTGATGGAAGAGTTCGGCTACCCGCACCGCTTGGCCGTGCCGCGTCTCGAAAAGATCGTGCTCAATATCGGCTTGGGCGAGGCTGTCTCGAATCAGAAGGCGATCGACCATGCGATGAACGACCTGGCGGCTATCACTGGACAGCGTCCAGTGGTGACGCGAGCCCGGAAGTCGATCGCCGCGTTCCGATTGCGGAAGGGCATGCCGATCGGCGTGATGGTCACCTTGCGCGGCAATCGGATGTGGGATTTCCTCGATCGGCTGATCGCCATCGCGTTGCCGCGAATCCGCGATTTTCGCGGTGTCTCTCCCAAGTCGTTCGACGGCAGAGGGAACTACACGCTGGGGCTCCGCGAGCAACTGGTCTTCCCTGAGGTCGACTACGACAAGATCGACAAGGTCCGCGGGCTCGAGGTCACCATCGTGACGACCGCGCGAACCGATCGCGAGGCTAGGCGCTTGTTGGAGCTGCTGGGTATGCCGTTTCGTGATTGATCGAAGAGAGCGAGAAGACAATGGCACGCAAGGCGAAGATCGTTGCATCGCTCAAGACACCGAAGTACGCGGTGCGTCACCGCAATCGTTGCAAATTGTGTGGACGTCCGAGAGCGTACATGCGGAAGTTCGGTTTGTGCCGCATCTGTTTCCGGCAACTCGCCTCGATGGGCAAGCTGCCTGGCGTGAAGAAGGCGAGTTGGTAGTGTGTGGGTGAGAGAAAGCGGGGCATGAGCGTCATGACCATCACAGATCCTATCGGAGACATGTTGACGCGCATCCGCAATGCTGGAATGGGCCGGAAGGCAGAAGCGACCATGCCGGCGTCGAAGATGCTGGTCGAGATCGCGCGAATCCTCAAAGAGGAGGGCTATATCGCCGACTATTCGGTCGAACCGGCTCACCCGCGGCCCGTTCTGCGGATCCGTCTGAAGTTCACACCGGACAAGCGGCCGGTCATTCGCGAAATCAAGCGGGTTTCGAAGCCCGGGCTGCGGATCTACGTCGGCAAAGACGAGATCCCGCGCGTCAAGGGTGGGCTGGGGATCGCCATTCTGACGACGTCGCAAGGCGTGATGACCGATGCGGAGGCGCG
>DAOTYK010000195.1:0-11407 GCA_034434855.1 Thermomicrobium sp. | reverse complement strand
TTGTCTTCGACCAAGACGACCAGCGTATGGCTCCGCACGCTCACCATTCCCCCTCGATCCGGTAATCGTCGATCATGTCGCGGAACGATCCCCCCGATGGAATCATCGGGAACACGTTCTCTTCCTGGTTCACCACGAACTCGATGAGGGCTGGGCCACGGAACGAGCGTGCCCAGCTGATCGCGTCGTCGACTTCAGCCGGTCTCGTCACGCGACGGGCTGCCATGCGGTAGGCCTGGCCGAGCAAAACGTAATCCGGACTGGAGATGGGCGTCTCGGAGTAGTTGCGGTTGTGGAACAACTGTTGCCATTGCCGCACCATGCCGAGATACCCGTTGTTGATGATGGCAACTTTGACGTTGAGTTGCTCGTCCACGATCGTGGCGAACTCGTTGAGCGTCATCTGAACGCCACCGTCGCCGACAACCGCCCACACTTCGGCGTCCGGTCGCCCGATCGCTGCGCCCATCGCCGACGGTACACCGAAGCCCATGGCACCCAATCCACCGGAGCTGATCCACTGCTTGGGAATGTCGCAGCGGTAGAGCTGGGCCGTCCACATCTGGTGCTGACCGACGTCGGTCGTCACGATCGCCTTTCCCTCGGTCAGGGCATGGAGCCGGGCGATCACATATTGCGGCTGCAGGGCTCCGTCGGGTCCGGAGGGCTCGGTGCGGATCGGTCGGTACCAACTGCGGACCGTGCTGAGCCAATCGTCGTGCTCGAGCGGTTCGAGTTCCTCGAGCAACAGGCGCAGGGCCTCGCGGGCATCGCCCACCACCGGCACTTCGGTCTTGAGGACTTTGCCGATTTCCGCAGGGTCGATATCGATATGGATGATCTTCGCGTGTGGAGCGAACTCGCTGGGTCGACCGGTGACGCGGTCATCGAAACGCATTCCGATGCCGATGATGAGGTCCGCTTCGTGGATCGCTCGATTGGCATGCGCGAGTCCGTGCATGCCGACCATGCCGAGACAGAGCGGGTGAGATGCGGGAAAACCGCTGATCCCGAGGAGCGTCAACCCGACGGGAATCTGTGTCCGCTCGGCGAACCGAACGAGTTCTTCGGTGGCACCGCTGATGATGATGCCGTGACCGGCTAAGATGAGCGGACGCTTCGCTTGCCGGATGAGTTCCGCTGCCCGCCGGATTTGTCGGCGATGCGGCACGATGGTTGGTCGGTAACCTGGCAGATGCAATTCCTGTCTCGGGGCCAAAAACCCCTTGGCCAGCTGCACGTCCTTGGGAATATCGATCAGAACCGGTCCGGGCCGACCGCTGCGCGCGAGGTAGAAGGCTTTTTGAATGGCTGGCCCGATCTCCTCGACACTTCGGATGACCATGTTGTACTTGGTGATGGGTAGGGTGATCCCCGTGATGTCCGTCTCTTGAAACGCGTCCATCCCGATCACGCTTTGTGGCACTTGTCCCGTGATCGCCACGATGGGAATGGAATCCATCATCGCGTTGGCGATCCCTGTGACGAGGTTGGTGGCACCAGGGCCAGAAGTTGCCATACAGACGCCGACTTTGCCGGTTGCCCGAGCGTAGCCATCGGCAGCGAACGCTGCCGACTGTTCATGACGGACGAGCACATGATGGATCGGATAACTCGGCAAGGCGTCGTAGACCGGGAGGATCGCCCCGCCGGGATACCCGAAGATCACTTCCACCCCTTCACGCACCAGTGCCTGCATCACCAGGTGCGCACCGAGTTGCGGTGCACGTTGTGACTCTTCCTCGACCATTCGTCGTTGCTTCGTCTCGATTGCCATTACTCCGTCCCCCCTTTCTCGACGTTCCTCGATACATCGCGAGCCTCCCGCTGGGGGAGGCTCGCGATACGCTTCGTTCCTTGCTGTTTACTCGATCGCGCTCGCTCAGCCCCCCACCAGCAGCAGGCTCGTTAGTACGAGTACTACCTGAAGAATGATGCCGAGCGAACGCAAGAAGACAGGATACCAGCAGGACAGACGAAGCTGGTCCGGTATCATGAGCCGCATCCGATTGCGATCCGCTGCGCCCACCTGCTGGCCCTCCCGCGGCTTTCCACTCGGTGTCAGACTAGCAGACGATCGCTCTCATGTCAAGGGTTGCTGGCTGTGTGATCGAGTATCTCAGCAGCGGAGTGTGTACCCGCTCCCGCGAACGGAGGTCGAGCTCCTCCGTCTCGACGAACCATGTCGAGAGCCTCACTGGAACGAGTACGTGCGCGACGAGAGCGTCGGCTCACCGATCGCGCTGCTGGCAGAACCACCAAGGGAGGACTCTCGCACGCTGAGTACTCTGGCGCGCAGGTTCTTCGCGACTGGGATCGGTGGCGTGAAGAATCACAGCATTCGCCCGGGTTGCCGTCGAGCTGCCTGCCGGTAAGCCTCGGCATCCTTGCGCGCGAGGCGACCGATTTCACGCGTCAGTTCTTCGACCCGCTGGAGAACGGTCGCCAAATAGTCTTCCGGAGCTCCCGGCTCCACATCGGCTGTAGGATCGAGCGGGTCACGCCAGATCGCCACTGATCCAGCCTCGCTGTCGAAGCGGAGAAGCGGTGCGAAGGTGCTGGCATGCTCTTTCCGGTCGAGCCACCACAGCCAACCGGAACGTGGCCGGAGCTGTTCTTCGACGAGGTCCAACACCGCACTCTCTACCTGCACAGCAACAAAGCGAGCGCGGAGGTTCCGCCAACTCACTCGATCGGCTGGAAGCGGTTGAGGGAGCAAAAGATTGAAGCCATGCAGGGCTGCCGTGACTGCCTTGAGTGCTTGGTCGATCACGGCGCAGGCTGCAGCCTCGGCGAGAACGAGGCGTCGGGTGCGGAGCGCTTCGGTCAAGATGGCAAGTTGCTCGCGGGCACCCGCCAATCGACTCGCGATCTGCTGTTCGTTGGGTAAAGTCGATCGGTCCGGATCGTTCACATGGCTGTCCTTCGTTCCCGGCGAAGTATGACTCGTCCTCGAGCAGGCTGCAAGCCCGGTGATGGCACGTCAGGGAATCAGAGGGATGAGGCGCTGCGTTCGATGCCCTCGAGTTGCGTCGTGTCGGTCCGTACCCGTGAATGAGGCCGCTCGTCCCGGCTCGGTGCTGCTCCATGAGCAGGTTGTATCGGTCGACCGAGGTGCGCTCCTCCAACACTGGGAACTCGGTTCAGCCGACCGCGCCGACAACAGTGAGCAAACAGCCGTGTCGGGAAACGGAGCCCGGAGGCGATCGGGGGGTGATCATCGTTGCCGAAATCGCACGATGGAATGGCGCATCGTCGACGTTGTGGAAGAACGAACAGGAGACTCCTTGACGAGCAAGACAGAAGCGACTACTATGGAATCGCTGCGGATCAGGTCGACAAAGGAGCCGATCCTACCCCGGGATTGTTCGCCGGGGTGAAGGGGGAGTTGGCATGCGGAGACGACTCGTCCTTCTCGTCGACGGTGATCCGGTCATCCAGCGCTTGCTCCGGGCAACCTTGACGACGCGCGGCTACAGCCTCGTCGTCGCCGCGACGGCGGAGGCGGCATTGGACGCGCTCGATCGGCATGAGCCTGATCTCGTGCTCTTGGATATCGTGCTTCCGGATCGGTGCGGTTTCGAGTTGCTGCAGAATATCCGCCTACGATCAGCCGTGCCGATCATCATCGTCAGCGCTCGCGCCACGCCGGACGATCGTATCCGAGGGTTCGAACTGGGCGCCGATGACTTCGTTGCTAAGCCGTTCCATCTCGACGAGCTCGTGGCGCGCATCGCGGCAGTACTGCGCCGTACCTCTGCAGCTCTGGATCGGTCGGCACTCTTGCAATACGATCGTGTGACCATCGACCTGGCGAATCGACGCGTTTTCGTCGATGGCGAGGAAGTCCGACTCAGCCGGACCGAGTGGTTGCTCCTGGAACAGTTGGCCCGTCAACCCGGTCGGGTGGTGCGCCACAGTGAACTCCTCAGTCATGTCTGGGGTCCCGAGTTCATCCGCGAGACCTATTACCTGCGCACATGGGTGAGCCGGCTGCGAGCTAAACTGCGCGACGACGAGGAGCCGCATCGAATCATCCAGACCCGACCGGGACTGGGCTATCGGCTGGCTGACCCAGCTGTTCCCGTCACGGCGTGATGGCCGCAACCTGGAGAGCGTGAAAAAATATCTGCCCGATCGGACACCTGAATTTCCGCCGGTCCGACGTCTCGATACGCGGCAGCTGGAAAGATCTGTCAATCGAGTATCATCCGTTCGAGCCGTAACCCCAGGATTTCCTGCTATCGGGCTTGTCTTGTGGCGACGTGGTCGGCTTCGAACGGTCCAGTCGGCATCCGAAGACCCTTCCTGGTTCGCGCACAGGAGCTGGCGTTCCGGTGCGTTTGTGTAGCCTGGATGGGTGACTGATCTCTGGCAAATCACGTGCTACTGTCCCGGCGGCGGCCCGGGTGGCACGTCCCTGGCGAGTGTTCTGCGGCCGCTCGAACGTGCGTGACCGGTCGTCACGTTCGGTCTTGCGGCCTTGGGCACCGATGCGGGAACACGGGCTGCAGAACGGAAACCAGTTCGGCACATCAGGAAATTCTGGTGCTGAACCGAAACGGTGTGGTGACGGCTGGTCTGGCCATCGGTCTCCGGCGACGCGACTAAGAGCGGGACGGCGCATGGGAGTTCGCTGCGTTATGCGGTGGCTGCCAACCCAGTGGCGAGGTGAGAAAGGTGGCCGCGTACTACGGCAGCTTGGACGCGTGTCGTACCGCGCAAAACAGGTCCTGCGGGAGCGATATCCTGTGCTGCGCGTCTCGTTGTCGAACATTCACGCCAGAGAGCAAAATCGCGTGAGTTGCACAGCCCTCTGGGTCTTCTCGATGAGCGGAGGCAGTGAAGGTCCAGGCTCTGAGCAGCGGCGAGGGCTCCTCAGGCAGCGCAAACGACCAGCCGTGGGGGCACCGATCGCTCGGTGAGTTGCTCGAGAGCACCGAGCAGCCGCTGTCGGAGATCGACCAGCGCAGTCTCCGGCTCGCTGCCGCAGCCGACGCGGAAGATCGTACCGGCTTCCGTTTCCAGCAATCCGACGGCGACCCACTGCGTCGGAACTGGCTGGAGGAAGTAATACCGCAGGTTCAGTTCGCCGATGACCTCGCACTGCCACTGTTCGGAGGTGGGGTGTGGTCGCATCGTTGCACTCCCTCCCGCGGGTGAAACTGCCCGCTACTTGCATGATAGACCGTCGGTCGAGGCTCGTCGTTACAACGATGTGACAGAAAGAGTCGCGGTCGCTGGCGACTCATTGTGCAGGTCGCACGAGAGTGCAGCGGAGTTGCGAGCGGCGAAAGGGCAGCACATACTTTGGCCGGACGAGCGGAAGGGTGCTGTCGATCGTGAGTACCCGCACACGGACCCGAGAAACTACGCTGTTGGTCGGAGCAGCGACCGATCCTGGGCCAGTTCGCGAACGGAACGAGGATGCGGTCCTGATCGCCGATCCGGCTTCGCCGGAGGCGCAGGAGTGTGGTGTCCTCTTGGCCGTCGCCGATGGGATGGGCGGGTATCGTGGTGGTGAGGTCGCTGCGCAACTCGCGGTGGAGACGCTGCGCGCGCAGTTCTACGCTGCACCTGTCCAGCCAAGCGAGGTTGCGAAACGGCTGGAGCAAGCCTTCCGTGCTGCCAACGAGCGGATCTATCGAGAATGGGAACCGCACGGCGAAACGCATCTCATGGGAACGACGTTGGTGGCAGCGGTGATCCGGGGCGACAGTCTGACTGTTGCCAATGTGGGGGACAGTCGGGCGTATCTCGTACGCGCGCGTCGTACGACCCAGATCACGCGTGACCACTCGCTGGTAGCCGAGCAGGTAGAGGCAGGTCTCTTGACGCCGGACGAGGCACGCGGGAGTTCGTACCGGAACGTGATCACGCGGGCTCTCGGCTATCGACCTCGCGTCGATATCGACATTTTCGAAGTCCGGCTGATGAGCGATGATCGGATCGTCCTCACGACCGACGGTGTTCACGATGTGGTCAAGGACGACGAGATCGCATCTGTCGTCCTTGCCGAGTCGCCCGAACGTGCCGCTCGGATACTAGTGGAAAAAGCTCTCGCCTCTGGCACGCAAGACAATGCAACAGCAGTCGTCGCCTGGCTCAAGCCAGCCGATCTACCGGTCGAACCGTCTCCGGCTGCAGAAGAATCCAGCAACCGCTGGATGATCGTGCTGTTGATCATCGGTCTCCTCGTCTTCATCGCGCTGATCGGTGTCATTCTCGTCTTGGGTCCCGGTGGATGATCGCGGTCGTCGATGCGCATGTCCATATCTTCCCGCCGGACATCATCCGAAGTCGGGCCGCATACTGCGAGCGAGACCGTTGGTTCGGGCTCCTCTACGGCAACCCGCGGGCTCGCCTCGTCACGGCGGAGGAACTCGCCAACTCGATGGAGGAGACGGGAATAAACGTTTCGATCGCAGCTGGTTTTCCCTGGGCCGATCCAGGGCTCTGCGCCTATCACAACGACTATCTTGCCGAAGCTTCCCGTGCAAGCAGGGGGAAAATTGCCTGGTTGGCGACGGTCGTGCCGCAGCATCACTCGGCTCCCGTGGAGGCGGTCCGCAGTTTTGCGGCCGGAGCGTGCGGAATCGGGGAGCTGAACGCCGATGCCCAAGGCTTCGACTGGTCCGAACCTGACCAGCTGACCGAGCTCGTCGAAACGTGTCGTGCGGCAGGACGACCGATCATGGCGCACGTGAGCGAGCCCCTGGGCCATGACTATCCTGGAAAGGGGACTGCGTGGCCGCACCGTTTCGTGCGCTTCCTCGAACGCTTTCCTGAGATAGTCGTCGTGGCGGCCCATTGGGGTGGAGGCCTGCCGTTCTACGAGCTCATGCCAGAGGTCGCTGCGGTGACGCGCAATCTGGTGTACGACTCGGCTGCCAGCACGTATCTGTACCGGTTTTCTGTGTTTCGTGTGGTGGTCGACCTCGTGGGTGTCGAACGGGTGCTTTTCGCGAGCGACTTTCCGGTCTTGAAGCAAGGGCGGTTTCTCGAACGAGTGCGAACGGAAAGCGGTTTGACCGAACAGGAACTCGTTCGCGTTCTCGGCGAGAACGCTCGGCGCGTCTATCGTCTGACTCGCCCTTCCGAGAGGGATGCCCAGTGATTCGGGGCGTGCGTGGTACGCTGGTCGCGAAACGTTCTGGCGAAGTCCTGGTCGACGTGCACGGTGTGATCTTTCGTGTCCAGACATCAGCGACCACGCTGCAGGAGCTCGGCGAGCCAGGAGACCTGGTGTCGCTGGTCACGCACCTGATGGTGCGCGAGGATGAGTTGGCGCTCTACGGGTTCGCGACCGAAGCCGAGCTAGAGCTCTTTCTTTCGCTCTTGGCTGTGAGCGGCGTCGGACCACGTGGGGCATTGAGCTTGCTTTCCTTGGCAGCACCGGATCGGTTGACCGAGTGGATCCGTGGGGAGCGGATCGCGGAACTCGCTCGCGCCCCGGGTATCGGGAAGAAGACCGCCAGCCGCATCGTGCTCGAGCTGCGGGGACGGTTACCCGCACTCGCCGAGGTGCAGGCGGGGGAGCCGATCGACCAGGAACTGGTCGCCGCGCTTCAAGCGCTCGGCTATACGGCGCAGGAGGCACGACAAGCCGCAACCCATCCCGAGGTGCGGCGTGCCCCGTCCCTCGAGGAGCGCATCGTGGCTGCGCTCCGTCAGTTGGCACCGCCCTGAATCAGTCTGGCCGCGTGCGTTCCAGGCGATGCTCGATGGCAGCTGCATGTGCGGTGAGCCCCTCGCTCATGGCCAGTTGAAGAGCAGGGCTTCCGAGCTGTTCCAGCGCCTTCGGCGCGACCGCGACGAGACTGGTCACCTTCAGAAACGTCTGTACGGTCACCGGTGAAGCGAAGCGTGCGGTTCGACCAGTCGGCATGACGTGACTGGGGCCAGCGGTGTAATCGCCGATGACCTCGGGTGACGTCTCGCCGAGAAAGACACCACCAGCATGACGTACCCGGTCGAGATAGTGCCAGGGATCGCGGACGAGAAGACACAGGTGTTCCGGCGCGAAGAGATTGGCCAGGTCGAAGGCGCGCTCGAGATCAGGAACGATGACGATGGCTCCATTGGCTTCCAAGGCAGCGCGAGCGATCTCGCTCCGGTCCAGCTGCTCGAGCTGCCGTTCCAGTTCCTGCACCACTTTGTAGGCAAGCGTGCGTGCTGGAGTGATCAAGATCGCGCAGGCGAGGGGATCGTGCTCGGCCTGGGCCAGCAAGTCAGCCGCACAGAGGACCGGATCAGCCTGCTCGTCAGCGATCAACAATGTTTCTGTTGGTCCTGGGAGCTGATCGATTCCGACGTCCCCGTACACCAGTCTTTTGGCGAGGACGACGAAGAGATTGCCCGGCCCAGCAACGATATCGACCGCTGGAACCGTCGGTGTACCATAGGCGAGTGCAGCGATCGCCTGGGCGCCACCGATCTTGAAGACGCGTTCGATACCGAGGAGTTCCGCGGCAGCCAGGACAGCAGGCGCGATCGTGCCGTCGCGGCTTGGTGGCGTGCAGACGACGATGTCACGAACACCAGCCAGTTGGGCTGGAATCGCGGTCATGAGGAGCGAGGAGGGTAGCGGGGCTCGGCCCCCTGGCACGTAGATGCCGACGCGATCGACCGGTCGTACGAGTTGTCCATAGGCGCCCGTTTCGTCGAACTCGATCCAGGAGCGCGGGATCGCGCGCCGATGAAACGCCTCGATGCGGTCGCGGGCGAAGCGGAGCGCTGCCTCGAGCTCAGGGGTGATGGCTCGACGTGCTCGCTGGAACTCTTCCGGACTCACGAGAAACGTATCGAGGTGAATGCCGTCGAAGGCGAGCGTATAACGGCGAACAGCATCGTCTCCCTGGGAACGGACATCGTCGATGATCCGCTCGACGACTTGAAGCGGCGTCAGATCGGCACCGAAGACGGTGCGGATGCGTTCCTGCACGGCAGTAGGGAGGTGCGTTGGGATTTGACGGGAGCGGGACAGGAAGCGTTCGGCTTCAGCGATGTTCTCGATGACGCGGATCCTGGTCGTCATCATTGCTCCTCCAAGGCCTGGCAGAGGCGGGCGAAGGCATGGGAGCGGGAATCGAAAACGTACTCAGGGGAAGTCACGGTGATACCCGAGCTTCCGGCCAAGCGGAGATGGTCGACAGCCTCCAGCAAGAGGTGCTGTGGAACGATAATCGTCACTTCGTACCAGCCTGGGCCGTCCTCACCCGACTTCGGGTAGACGCGCGCAACGGTCGGTCCGCGCTCGCCGGTCGTTGCTGCGTGCGCCATGACGTGACGGACGACATCGTCCTCGCTCGATCCGCGAATGTTCGCGGTAATGAGGCGATAGCGTCGCGAGCGGAGACGCCCCTCGATCAGCTCGATGATGGCGCGAGCCTGCTGCAGTTTTTGTGGTGCTCCACGGAGCGCTCGACGACTCGCGATGAGGCAGGCCTGGGCGCGGAGAATCACTCCACCCTCCAGGACCCTGAGCCGATTCTCACGCAAGGTCACGCCTGTTTCGGTGAGATCTGCGATCAGGTCAGCGTAGCCGAGCGCGGGAGCGATTTCGAGCGCCCCGTGTCCCTCGACGAGCGTGAAGTAATTGACGCCGTTGCGCAACAGGAATTCGCGTGTCAGATTGGGAAACTTCGTGGCGATGCGCATAGTGCGCCCGCGTCGCTTCCAGTCGACAGCGAGGTCGGCCAGGTCAGCCAGTGTCGTGACGTCCAGCCAGCTCTCGGGGACAGCGAGGACGAGTTGACAGCGCCGGAAGCCGAGATCGTCGAAGACGACGAGGACATCGGGATCGTCGCCGGCGAGTTCGGCGACAAGATCGTAACCAGTGATACCGAGGTCAGCGCCCCCGCTGGCGACCTGCTGGACGATATCGGCCGTGCGCTGGAAAAGAACCTCGACGTCGTCGAATCCAGCCAGTCGCCCGACGTACTGACGTGGGTTCGGTCGCCAGACGCTGAGACCGGCACTGTCGAGAAAACGCAGGGTTGCTTGCTCGTATTCTCCTTTGGAAGCGATGGCGATTCGAAGCGGTTCGGCCATCGGTTCATTCCTCGGTGGTGAGGTCGATGCGGCGAACGGAACCCGTCGCGTCGACGACTAGGATTTCGTTGACGCCGCGCCGACGAGCGTAACGACGGTTGGAAGAAAGCGACCGGTGTCGGACGTCCAGTTCGACGATCGCGCCGCTGGCTCGCAGTCGCTCAGCGAAACGCGTGGCGGCGGCGATTGCGGAGCGATCGGCTGCGGTGACGAGGAGGCGGGGCTCGCTCTTCGGCTCCCAGGCTGAGGCATCGGCGATCCGTTCGAGGCCACCGGCGAAGCCGCACGCTGGAAGCGGCTGGCGGGCGCCGAGCAGTTGAGCGAGATCGTCGTACCGGCCACCGCCGCACAGCTGTAGTCCCTCGTCAGCCTGGGAATACATCTCGAAGAGGATGCCAGTGTAGTAGTGCAGTCCGCGTGCCATTCCCGGCGCGAGCACGATCCGATCAGTCCCCAGCCCATAGGCGGCGAGCTGATCGAGCAGCTCGTCGATCTGATGCAGTGGTGCGGGATCGAGGCCATAGCGCTCGACTATCCGACGGAGTGCCGAGAGTACCTCGTCCGGTGGACCCGAGAGAGACGCGAGTTCGCGAGCAAAAGCGAGCGCCTGGCGCAATGCGTGTGGATCGGCGCTGCGTTGGAGCTTTGCCAGGACACCGCGAACGATCTCCTCGGGCTGGCGGGATGCGCCGGTCATCGGCACGCCGACCTCTCGCAGAAGTGCGAGAATCAACCGTTCCAGTTCCTCCGTGGTCAAGGCGAGTTTTGCCCGGACTTCCTGGGTGATCTGCACGATGTCGGTGGAATCGACTAATGCCGGGAGTTCGCTCTCGATGTCGACCGCCTGCCCCTTGCGCAGTCGCTCCATGCTCCAGAGGAGCCAATCCCGCGCACGTTGACGGAGGGGCAGATGAGCGAGATAGTCCAGCACGATACCGACGTGACCGATGACGATACGGGGCACGACCCCGAGTGCTTCGAGGATCTCGGCAGCGAGGTGGATCACTTCTGCGTCACCGCTCGGCCCCGGAGCACCGAGCAGTTCACACCCGACCTCGGTGAATTGGCGTGTGCGCCCAGCTT
Source organism: Thermomicrobium sp. (assembly GCA_034434855.1). GTDB lineage: Bacteria > Chloroflexota > Chloroflexia > Thermomicrobiales > Thermomicrobiaceae > Thermomicrobium. The sequence goes on along the minus strand of DAOTYK010000195.1, from coordinate 271 downwards.
GTGGTCGCTCGTAGCGGAAAACCGGACCAGCATACGCGAAGCGCAGCGGTAGGGGATCGTTCTGCCTCGACTCCACGTAGTAGCGAAGGATCGATGCCGTGTGCTCCGGCCGGAGGGCGATATCGCGATTCCGAAAACTGAAGGCGTAGAGCTGAGCGATCCGTTCAGGACCGGACTTGCGAAGGAACAGTTCGGTGGGTTCTAAGATCGGTGTTTCGACGAATTCGTATCCGTGACGCTCGAGCACGCGAGCGATGCGCTGGAAAACCGC
>DAOTYK010000194.1:0-3865 GCA_034434855.1 Thermomicrobium sp. | reverse complement strand
CGGCGCGCGCTTGCCTGGTCACGCACAAGGACGACCTGCCGGTGTTCGACCGGCTCTTCGATCTGTACTGGCGAGCCAAGCCGGAATACACCGATGGCCTCCTCCAGCAACCTGATCCGAATGATGTCATCGAACTCGCACCCGAGGAAGGCGAGGAAGCAGAGGAGACCGAGGGGAGCAGCGTCGAGGGCGCACGGGGTCGCCGATTGGAGGCGATCGAAGCGCTCGAAGAAGCAGAGGAAGGCGAGGGGAGCGAGGCAGAATCGTTGGCCGACGCCTTCAGCTACAGTCCGGCCGAAATCTTGCGCGAAAAGGACTTCGCCGATTTCACCGAGGATGAACTGGCCCAGATCCGGCGATTCATGCAGCAGTTGACATGGGAGATCGGTCGTCGGCGCTCGCGTCGCAAGGTCGCCTCCCCGAAAGGGCGCTTCATCGATCCGCGACGGACCATGCGACGGTCGCTCCAGAGCGGCGGCGTCCCGCTCACTCTCGCCCGGCGGCAGACCAAGACCAAGCCGCGCCAACTCGTCGTCATCTGCGACGTGAGCGGCTCGATGGACCGCTACAGCCGGATTCTGCTCCAGTTCATCTACGCGGTCGAAAATGGCATGGCCAAGGTGGAAGCCTTCGTGTTCGGAACGCGCCTCACGCGTGTCACACGCCTCCTCAAGCATCAGGACATCGATGAGGCGATGCGGCGCGTCGCGCGTGAGGTGCAGGACTGGTCCGGTGGAACGCGGATCGGGCAGTCGCTCCAGACCTTCAACCAGGAGTGGGCCCGCCGGGTACTGCGCAACGGGGCTGTCGTTCTCATCATCAGCGATGGCTGGGATCGCGGTGATCCGCAGCTGCTGGCACAGGAGATGGCTCGTCTCCAACGCAGCTGCTACCGCCTCATCTGGCTCAATCCGTTGTTGGGTTCGCCTCGTTACGAACCGTTGACGCGTGGTATGCAAGCCGCGCTGCCCTATATCGACGATTTCATGCCGATCCATAACTTTGCCAGCTTGGAAGCGCTGGCGAAGCACTTGAGCCAGATCGACGATAAGCGGCCGGTGCGCCGTCAGCATGCCGTGCTGCCCGAAGCACCTGCTGCCTGAAAACCGGAGGACCGATGCGTGACATACTGCCAGACATCGAACGGTGGATCGCCGAAGGTGAAGAGATCGCGCTCGCCACGGTCGTTCGCGCCATCGGCTCGTCACCGCGGCCAGTCGGTGCCAAGATGGCTGTCACCCGATCAGGACGCATGACTGGCTCGGTGAGCGGCGGTTGCGTGGAAGGTGCAGTCTTCGAGGTCGCGCTCGAAGTACTCGAGACCGGTCGGCCACGGCTCGTCCGGTACGGCATCAGCGACGAGCAGGCTTGGGACGTCGGTCTGAGTTGCGGCGGAACCATCGACGTCTTCGTGGAACCCCTGGTGAAGCAGTCATGAATGCCGATGTTTTCACAGCACTACTTGAAGCGCTCAAAAACGAAGAAGCGGTCGTCAGCGCAACGCTCGTCTCCGGTGACCCGTTAGGTGCGAAGCTGCTCGTGTTCGAGGACGGTCGAACCATTGGCTCGCTCGGTTCGACCGAACTCGACGCGATCGTCAACGAGGATGCGCGATCGCTCTTCGCATCCGGCGAGCCGATCATCCGCGCATACCGCACCAGCGAGGGTCAGGAGATCGAGGTCTTCCTGGAGCCGCACCTGCCCCCGCGCCACCTGATCGTCGTCGGCGCTGTCCACATCGCTGTGCCGCTCGTCGCGATGGCCAAAGAGCTCGGGTACCGCACCACGGTGATCGACGCCCGCGAGTTTTTCGCTACTCGGGAGCGCTTCCCTCACGCTGACCAGCTCATCGTCGCTTGGCCGGACGAAGCGCTGCTCGGCCTGAAGATCACGCCGCAGACCGATATCGTCATTCTGGCACACGACGAGAAGTTCGAGGATCCAGCCTTGCAGGTCGCCCTGCACTCGAGAGCTGGTTATATCGGCGCCATCGGCAGTCGGAAGACGAGCCAGCAACGATTGGAACGACTGCGGCGTGCGGGGTTCAGCGAGGAGCAGCTCGCTCGGCTTCATGCGCCGATCGGCATCGATATCGGAGCGAAGACACCCGGCGAGATCGCTGTGAGCATTCTGGCCGAGATCATCGCTGCCCGACGCGGGCGAATCGGTCAACCGCTCCGACCGGCCAAATCCGCCGCTCCGGCTGCGCGCGAAAGCGCTTGACGGACAGCACGGGTTGGTTCTCATGCAACGGATCGCCGCCCTCGTCCTCGCTGGCGGCCTTTCGCGACGGCTGGGATATCCGAAGCAGCTCGTCGACCTCTGCGGCAAACCAGCACTGCAGTGGGTGCTCGATGCTGTCCAGCGCACCAGCTTGGAACCGCGTGTCGTGGTACTCAACCCGGACATCGCGGGAGCTCGCGCATTGAATACCGAAGGATTCCTCGTCGTGGTCAATGAACGAGCAGGCGAAGGGCAGAGCACCGCGATCCGAGCCGGGCTCGCTGTCTTACCTGACGACGTCGATGCAGTCGTGTTCTTCTTGGGTGACCAACCGTTCATCGATCCAGAAGTCGTCGCGCGCCTGATCGATCGGTTCCGCTCGACCCAAGCAGCGATCGTGAGACCGCGCTATGCTGATGGGCCGGGGCACCCGATCTTGATCGCCCGCCGGTTGTTCCCTGAACTCGTCTCGCTGGAGGGCGATACCGGTGCACGACCAGTGCTCGCCCGGCACCGCGATGCGATCGTTACCTGTGACGTACCGGATCGCTCCATTCCACTCGACCTCGATACACCGGAAGACATCGAACGAGCGCGACGACTCTGCCGTGAGCAGTGCCGCGAGCCATGAGCATCAACTTCGCCGACGACATTCGTTATTGTCCGTATTGTCGCCATGAACTCGAGAGCCGGATGGTAGCGGGCCGACTCCGCCCCTATTGCCCGGCATGCGATCGGCCATTCTTCGCTGACCCCAAACTCGCAGTGGCGGTGATCATTCGGCACGGCGATCGGATCGTGCTCCAAAAGCGCGCGATCGAACCAGGTCTCGGTCTCTGGAGCTTTCCTTCCGGCTTCGTCGAGCGCGGCGAGCCGGTCGAGGAGGCAGCCCGACGCGAGGTATTGGAGGAAACAGGTTTGCACGTCGAAGTCGGGCAGCTCGTCGGACTCTACTCGCGGCAGGGCCAGCCGGTCGTTCTCGCTGTCTACGAAGGGCGGGTCGTGAGCGGTGAACTCAGGACCAGCGAAGAAAGCACCGCAGTCGAGTGGTTCCCGCTCGACGCATTACCCCCGCTTGCCTTTCCGCACGATGCGGAAATCTTGCGCGATTGGCTTCGGCAGCGCTCGCAGTCCTGACTTCTTTCTCCTATCCCGAACGAAACCCTGTCCATTCGTCCGAGAATACCGAGAATCGAGATTGGCGATTCGAGAGGGGGATGGTATGAGGGAATCTCGTTACCTCGGACGCCCGGTCCGCCGCCTCGAAGATGAGCGGTTTCTACGAGGTCGCGCGATCTTTACCGACGACATCGATTTGCCCGGAGCACTCTACCTCGCGCTCGTACGGAGTCCCTATCCACACGCTGAGATCGCGACCGTGGACTGGAGCCAGGCGACACGAGTTCCTGGATTCGTGACGGCACTGAGCGGTCGCGATCTCGTGGATTGGCTCTCACCCTTCCCTGTTCCTCCGCAATCGGCCGGCGTGCGTCCCCAGCGCCGCTACCCGCTGGCAGTCGATCGCGTCCGTTTCGTCGGAGAGGGTGTGGTCGCCGTTCTCGCGACGGATCGTTCCGCAGCTGAAGAGGCGGCAGCCGAAGTACTCGTCGAGTACCGGGAACTCCCGGCTGTCATCGACCCG
>DAOTYK010000193.1:0-9087 GCA_034434855.1 Thermomicrobium sp. | reverse complement strand
CGCCTGACGTTGCGCGGGTTCACGACTGATATCGCCGAACTCGCGCGGCAGCTGGGGATCGAGTCCGCGCATCTCGTCGGAGCGAGCCTCGGCGCCATGGTCGCGACTCGGCTCGCTGTCGAAGGTGCCGTCCAGCCGCGGTCTCTCGTGCTCGTCGGCCCGCCGAATTTCGCCGCTCCCTCCACGGCTGCCTACACCAGGCAAATCATCGAGGAACAGTTTCCTGCCAACGAAGCCGAGTATGCCCACCTGCACCGCGCGCACAGTCCGCACCATGCTCGCGACCGACTCCTCGCCAACTTCGTTCGCGATAGCGAGGAGCAGCCGCCTGAGATGCGCGAGTGGCAGGCTGGAATCGAGTCGCTCGCTTGCCCAGTGTTACTCATGAGCGGCGACAACGATCCGGTAGCCCCAGCACCGTGGCTCGTCGACCTCGCCAGCCGGTTACCGGGAGGAGAACTCTGTGTTCTGCCGCGCGCCGGTCATTTCCCACATCGCTCGCTCCCGCATATTGCCGGGCTCGTCTTGCTCGACTTCCTCCTGCGGGCCGATCGAGCCAGCAGCTGAAGCGCTCAGGCCCCACCGGGCTGCAATCGGCCGCCGAGGAAGAATGCCAGTTGCCCGATCGCGAGGATGGCGAGCGCCAGGAGCAGCAACCCTCCGAGGAGACGTGCTGGAAGCCGTGCCCGCGTCCCGAGATAGAGGGCAGCCAGCAGCGGCGACCCGACCAAGCCTGCGTAGTGCCCGACTTCGACCGTCCAAGCGAGTCCAACGGGTCCACTGAAACCGAGTCCGCGCGCTCCCGCCGGAAGTATCACGAGGGAGAGGATCAGGCCCGCTATCGGGAGGATCGTCGCGATTACCTTGTCCCGCAAGCACCAGCGAACACTCGCCCAGGTCAACAGTAGCCCGATCGGCCAGAGGACGGCTGTCGCCGCCACCGCGACCAGCACGAGAATGTCTCGATCGCTCCATTCGCGCTCCGGTGAGCGCACGAGAGGCTCTCGCATCATCAGGTCCGACGTCCGCTCGACTCAAAGATCCTTGTGCAGCGTCGCCAAAAACTCTGCGTTGTTCTGAGTCCGCGCCAGCCGCCCCAACACGAGTTCTGTACCATCGGTCCCACCGAGCATCGAGACCATGCGTCGCATCGTCCAGACCTGGCGCAATGTCTGCTCGTCCAACAACAGCTCCTCGCGCCGTGTCCCCGAACGCTGGATATCGATCGCCGGAAAGATACGCCGCTCGGCAAGCTTGCGGTCGAGGTGCAGTTCCATGTTGCCGGTCCCCTTGAACTCCTCGTAAATGACGTCGTCCATGCGGGATCCAGTATCGACCAAGCAGGTGGCGATGATGGTGAGACTCCCACCACCTTCGATATTGCGCGCAGCACCGAAGAAGCGCTTGGGCGGGTAGAGCGCGACCGGGTCGATACCACCGGAAAGCGTTCGCCCGCTCGGCGGAACACTCAAGTTATAGGCACGAGCCAGTCGGGTGATCGAGTCGAGCAGGATCACGACGTCCATCCCGCACTCGACCAGTCGTTTGGCCCGCTCGAGCGTCATTTCCGCTACTCGGATGTGGTCTTCGACCGGTTCGTCGAAGGTCGAGGAAATGACCTCACCGTCGACGGAGCGCCGCATGTCCGTCACTTCCTCAGGGCGCTCACCGATCAGCAACACGATGAGATGGATGTCCTTGTAGTTGGTCGTGATTCCGTTCGCGATGTGCTTCAGCAGGACCGTCTTTCCGGCCTTGGGAGGCGACACGATGAGACCACGCTGCCCGCGTCCGATCGGCGCGACCAAGTTGACCAGCCGCGTCGACAGGATGTGCGGCTCGGTCTCCAGATTGATCAGCTCCATCGGGAAAATCGGGGTCAGGGTATCGAAACTCGGTCGTCGCCGTGCCAACTCAGGGTCCATACCATTGACGGCATCGACTCGGAGTAGGCTGTAATACTTCTCGTTCTCCTTCGGCGGACGTACTTGCCCGGCGACCCAGTCTCCCTGGCGCAGACCGAAGCGCCGGATCTGCGACTGCGAGACGTAGACGTCATTGGGGCCCGGCAAATAGCGTTCACCGCGGAGGAATCCGAAGCCGTCCTCGGTGATTTCGAGGACGCCTTCCCCGAAAATCCCCCCCTCGCGCTCGATCTGGGCGCGCAGGATCTTGTTCACGAGTTCCATCTTGCGCAAGCGCTGCGCATTTGGGATGCCGAAGTCGCGGGCGATCGTTTGGAGCTCCTCGAGACTCTTGTCCTGGAGCTCGGCTGCGGTAAGCGTCGGAGTCTCCTTGACCTCTTCGACAGCAGTCGTGGTGGGTGCAACAGGATCCATGGGTTCCGCCCTCCTCGAATCGGTTCGTCTTGCCACGCGTTCGTTCTCCTCTACTTCGATCGTCCTCTCGAACATTCCGGGTGAGCCGCTCGCCACACGGAGACCAGGAGAACCGCCCGATCATCCCTGGGGAGGGATCGGAACGGCCCAAGCTGGCTTCGTGCACGAAAGCGGTGATCGCAGTGCGGACAAATCTCGGAAACCTCTTGTGCGCGTCTTTCGATTTCCCGTGAGAGATGCCGGTCTTCGAAGCGTCAACAGGATCGGTTCGAGACCGGGGCACGATGGAGAGGCATGAGACAACGCGGGTCAACCCGCGCTCTTTTACTCTACCATGACTCGACCATCCGTGTCAAACGCGATCGTCTGGTATTCCTGTACCTTCGCCAGTCGGTGCTCGGCCGCGATCCGCCGGATCGTCCCTGTCCGAGATCGCATCACGATCGAGTGCGTTTCGGCACCGTGCCGCGTGAAGCGAACTCCTTCGACCAGATCACCGGTCGTGATCCCGGTCATGGCGAAGAACACGTTGTCCGAGCGCACCAGGTCGTCAGCAGTGAAGACCTTCTCGAGTTCGAGCCCGAGTTCGCGTGCGCGCTGACGTTCTTCTTCGTCACGCGGATACAGTGTGCACTGAATCGCACCGCCGACACACTTGAGCGCTGCCGCCGCCACGACCGCTTCCGGTGAACCACCGATACCCATCAACACATCGACACCCGATTCTGGGAAAGCGGTCATCACGGCACCTGCCACATCGCCATCGGTGATCAGACGAATCCGAGCTCCTGCACGACGGATCTCCTCGATCAGTGCCTGGTGGCGGGGACGATCCAATACGACGACAGTCAAGAGTCGGACACTCATCCGCTTCGCTTCGGCGATGCGGTGGAGGTTCTCAGTAGGGGAGAGTCGAATATCGATCGCGTGCGCGGCTTCCGGCCCCACTGCGATCTTGTTCATGTAGACGATTCCCGGCGGGTAATACATCGAACCCCGTTCGGCCAAGGCGACCACCGAGACGGCACCCGGCATACCGTTGGCGCACAGCCGCGTCCCATCGATCGGATCGACCGCCAAATCGCTTTCGGGCGGCTCTCCCGTTCCCACTTCCTCGCCGATGTACAGCATCGGCGCCTGATCCTTTTCCCCCTCACCGATGACGACGATTCCCTTCATGTGAACCGTCGACAGCATGCGCCGCATCGCCTGCACCGCCGCGGCATCCGCTGCGTTCTTGTCTCCACGCCCAACCCATTGGGCCGCTGCCAATGCGGCGGCCTCCGTCGTGCGCACGAGTTCCATCGCCAGGTTACGATCCAGCTGATCCATAGCCCGATCCTCCTTCCGCTGGTACCCGTGCTGCCAACCGATCCTGCTGCCGTACCAACCAGTCCTGCGCCAAGCGTGGGATCTGTGCAACTGGCACCCGCTTGACCGTACATGGTGGCAGGGACTGAACGAAGAGCTGCCCGTAGCGTCGGGTCACGATGCGCCGATCCATGACGACGCAGACACCGTAGTCGCGCGTGCTGCGGATGAGTCGCCCGAACCCTTGCTTGAAGCGGAGGACAGCCTGCGGCACGGCGTATTCTTGGAAAGGATCGCTGTACGATTCGCAACGCGCCGCGAAGACCGGATCACTCGGAACCGCGAACGGCAGCTTCGCGATCACGAGGACGCTCAATGCTTCACCCGGCACATCGACTCCCTCCCAGACAGCATTCGTCCCGAGGACGACCGTCTCCGGTCGTGCCTTGAGGCGCTCGACCAGCTGGCGCGGGCTACCATCTAACCGTTGTCCGAGCACGAGGATTCCCTCGTGTTCGAGCGGCCGCTTGATCGCCCGATAGGCTGCCTGCAGGGCACTGTGCGACGTGAAAAGGACGAGCGCACGACCGCGCGTCGCGCGCAGCAAAGCCAAGAGTGCTTCGTTCAATTGCCGTTGGTATCCCGGCTCACCCGGTTCTGCCATGTCCTCAGCCAGGCAGAGTAACGTCGAGCTGGCGTAGTCGAATGGTGATTCCACGACCAGTTCGTCCGCATCCAATAACCCGAGCTGTTGACGGATATAGTCGAACGAGCGATCGACGGTCAAGGTCGCTGACGTCAGAACCAGGGTATCGACTCGACTGAAGAGCATCTCCTGAAGGAGCGGCGCGACGTCCAGCGGCGCCATATTCAGGCTGACCGACAACGGTTGCGCACGCCACGTTAACCAGTACACCCGCTCGACACGCGGCGAGAACAGAATCTCCTGGAAGCGGCTGTGCAGCTCGCGCGCCCGCCGCTCCAGCACGTCCAACTCGGTCACGAGTTCGCCCAGTTCGTCGCGAATCGCCGCGGGAAGATCCTCCAACCGGCGACTGACCCACTGGAGGGCCGAGAGAACTGTCCGGAGATGGCTGGTCACCGTTTGGCCAAGCTCTTCGACCGTGCCCCAAATCGTTTCCTGCCGCAGCGCGCCAGTGATCCGGATCTGTCGATCGTAACCTCCGTTTTCCACCGGATGGCGTTGCGCGGCATCCGCCAAGAGATGAAACAGCATTTCGGTGTGTTGGTGCAGCGTTTCCACGCGTGGCCACAGGTCAGTCAGCCGCTCACCCAGTTCTCTGGCGACAGCCCGCGCTGACACATCCGCTCGTTGAGCCAGCACTGACCAGAGTTCGCCGAGTGCGCCAGTATAGCGGCCCAGATGATCGAGTCCGAGCACCCGCCGCACCAATTCACGCACATCCTCATGAGCGATCTGAAAACCAAACTGCTGCGTTGCCTCATCGACCAGGTGATGCGCCTCATCGATGATGAGATGCCGGTACGGCGGCAACACACGGCTCTCCGCCAGCAGATCGGACAGCAACAGCGCATGGTTCACGATGACGATATGCGCGCCTTCAGCTGTGGCACGCGCACGGTAGAGGAAACATTGGTTCCGCCGGTGGAAGAGGCAACGGCTCGGTAGGCAGGCCCCCTCCGACTCCGCCACTTGTGCCCAAGCCACCTGTTCCTCGTTCGAGAGGTGCAGTTCCGCCCGATCGCCTGTTTCCGTCTGCGCGAGCCAAGCGGTGATCTTCGCTGCGAGGAGCGCTTCGGCCCGGCTCGTGAACGGTTCACGCTGCCGCAGAAACCACCGCCGCAAGCAGAGGTAATTCGCTCGTCCCTTCAAAATCGTCGCCCGAAACCGCGCCGCCTCGGCCAGTCGAGGCTCGCGTTCAGCAGCTGCCTCGAGCGCACGCCGAAGCAACGGGAGATCCTTGGCGAACAACTGGTCCTGCAAAGCGAGTGTATCGGTCGAAATCACCACCGTTTCGCCACGCGCGACCGCATGCAGGACAGCCGGCAGAAGATAAGCCAGCGACTTACCGGTTCCCGTTCCCGCCTCGACCAAGAGCTGGCCTCCGCGGTTGAGGACTTTCGTCACCGCTTGGGCCATCCGGACCTGACCAGCGCGAAACTCGTACCCGGGAAGCGAGCGCGCGAACGGGCCCTCGCGTCCGTAGAGACGCCCGATCCAGTCGAGATCGAACACCGGTGCCTCACCGGTCGGCTCCAAGCGCGGCGGCCGATCACGCGGCAACAAAAAGACGAGTTCGGCCGCATGATGCGCACCTGGTACCGACGAACGCAAGCGCTCGGCGAGTGCACCGCCGAGTTGCCCGATTCCTTGGGTGGTCAACTCATGATAGATCGCCTCGAAGACGTCCGCTTCCGGCAATCCGGCTTGCGCCGTGTAGTCGGCCAACCGTCGCAACGTTTCCGGATCGTAGGCGCGCAGCAGATCGCACAGACCGAGAAACACCGCCATCGTCGTCTCGACATCGGCCATCGCCCGATGCTGCTGCGCGACCGAGATGCCGAGCCGTGCGGCGATGCCGGCCAACGAGTAGGCCGGAAGATCGGGTAACAAGATCGTGGCCAACCGGAACGTATCGTAGACAGGATTGCGCAGTTCGAGCCCGTGCGCGCTCAGCATCTGCAGGTCGTAGTCCGGAGACTGGCCGACGATCGGGTAATTGCGGACGAACTGGCGGAGTCGTGGCGCAATCTCCTGGAACGCGGGTGCGCGCCGGAGATCGCGCATCGTCAGACCGGTCAAACTCGCGACAGCGAGCGGGACAGGACGCCGCGGTTGCACGAGTGTCTCGAATCGCTCGAGCACTTCCTCTTCGCGGAACTTGATCGCCGCGACTTCGATGATTTCGTCGCGCTCTGGATCCATACCCGTCGCCTCGATGTCGAGCGCGACGTAAATCCGCGGCATCACCGGACACTCCTCGATCGACTCGTTTCAGATGGCTGGGAACGCTCGCACAAGTTGGAGAAGCTGCCGAAGGCCGAGCTCCAGGGGCGCGATCTCGATCGTCTCCTGCAGCGTGTGGCTCCCCCGCCCTCGCGTCAACCCGATGCAGATCGCTGGAATCCCAGCGGCGATCGCCGCATTGGCGTCCGTGCTCGAAGCATCCAAGACTGGCTCGATCCCGAGTTCACGAAGCACCTGCAACGCTGTCCGCACGATCGGTGCATCCACAGGCGTCTCGCCAGCCGGCCGCTCGCCGAGCAGCTCCAGCTCGACCTCGACACCCGCCACACGATGCCGCGCAGCGAGTTCCTCGACCGAGCGAGACAGCCGACGCAACTCACGCGGGTCGATCGACCGCAGATCGATCACCGCCTGGGCGAAGGGAGCGATCGTGTTGACCGACACTCCACCATCGATCATACCGACATTGTACGTCGTCTTGGGCGAACGCGGCACTGGAAGTTCCGTCAGGGCACAGATGATCCGTGCCAACTCGTGGATCGCGCTCGGCGTCCCGAAATTTCCCCAGCTATGACCACCAGGCCCGCGGACGATCAGGCGAAGGCGGATCGATCCAACGGCGATATGAGTCACCCGACCGAGATTGTGCCCCTCCACTGCCACCGCGGCCCCGAGTTCAGCGCCGAACTGGTCGACGAGCGCGCGCATCCCGCGCAGGTTCCCCAATCCTTCCTCCCCGACGTTCGCTGCGAGCACAAGATCGCCCGGAAGCACGACGCCGAACGCTTCGAGGAGATCCCACAGCGTGAGCAACGCCGCGACGCCCAACGCATTGTCGCCGATTCCCGGGCCACGCACCCACCCCTCGCCGCGCTCGATCGTCAACGGAGTCGTGCGCGGGAATACGGTATCCAAATGAGCTGCCAGCAGAAGCGCTCGTTTCTCACCTGCCCCCCGTCGACGCACGATCACGTTCCCCACATCGTCTAGGAAGGAAGACGCACCGCGCTCACGAAAGAGCTCACGAACCAGCGCGGCTCGTTCTCGTTCCTCGAAGGTCGGTGCCGGGACCCGCGCGATCCGGCAGGCCAAATCGATCGTGCGCGCACACGCCTCGCGGATGACCGAATCCTCTTTCGACAGCGACATGGCTCCTGATCCACCTACACGCACCGGTCAGCATGCGCAGTGTACCACTGTCCTCGCGTGTCACCGGATACCAGCTTGGATGAGTCGAATTGGTCGTTGTTGCGAGACCAGAAGGCCTCGTACACTTGCGATAGCGCAAACGTGGGACGTTCGAAGGTTGTCCCAACGTGCGAGGGATGGAGGTTTCGAATGACGCTCACGCAAGCGCACGAGTCGCGGCCAGCGACGACGCGCGGAATCACCGCGTACCGCGGGTACCGACCACCGCCTGGCATGATTTCCTGGGCATTCCACCGCATCACCGGGCTCGGGGTACTCCTGTTTTTGCTCTTGCACATCGTGGACATCTTCCTCGTGAACTACGGTCCTGAGGTGTTCAACGAGTTACTCTTTCTCTACCGTCACCCGGTCTTCCGTATCGGTGAAATCATCTTGGTGGGTGGGGTTTACTATCACGCTGCCAACGGTGTTCGCATCATGCTCATCGACTTCTGGCCAGCCGCTTATCGCTACGAGCGGCAGCTCTTCTATGGTGTCATGGCGGTCTTCCTGCTCGCCTTCATCCCCACTGCCTTCCTGATGATCCGCGCGATCATCCAAGCTGGCTGATGAGGAAGGAGTCGATCCGATGACGATCGCACGACCGCACCTCGGACGAGAGCGACCTTCCGGCGGATTCGAGCTGTATAGTTGGTATTACTTCCGGATCAGTGGGCTTTTGTTGATCCTTTTAGCAGTCGGGCACGTGGTGATCATGCACGTCGTCAACACGGTCGATGAGATCGATTGGCAATTCGTGGCTGATCGATGGAATTCGCCGTTCTGGCGCGTGTACGACTGGCTGCTGCTGTTCTTGGCACTGACGCATGGGTTGAACGGTGCCCGTCTCGCCATCGATGACTATGTCCGTCCGCACGGTTGGCGCGTGTTCGCCCATTCGGTCCTTTGGACCTTAGCCCTTCTCTTTCTGGTCATCGGCTCGATCGCGATCGTGACGTTCGACCCCTCCAAGTTCGAAGTCGTCGCACATACAGGAGGTTGAGCCATGGCGTTCCATCGTTTCGATGCGGTCATCGTCGGCGCGGGCGGAGCTGGCCTGATGGCTGCCGCTCAGCTGGCCGGCACATGCAATGTGGCCGTCGTCAGCAAGCTCTATCCGGTTCGCTCGCACACGGGTGCTGCGCAGGGTGGAATCGCCGCTGCCCTCGGGAACGTCGAAGAGGACCACTGGATCTGGCACATGTTCGACACCGTCAAGGGCGGCGACTATCTCGTCGATCAGGATGCGGCCGAAGTCTTAGCCCGCGAGGCGATCGACGCCATCATCGAACTGGAGCA
>DAOTYK010000192.1:0-8741 GCA_034434855.1 Thermomicrobium sp. | reverse complement strand
CGAGGGCGCGCCGACCGCGAGCGAGGGCCTCGCTGCGGTCGCGACCCCAGACGATCAGCTTGCCGATGAGCGAGTCGTAGAAGGGTGAGACCTCGTCGCCCGTGCCGAAACCGAAGTCGCAGCGGACACCGGGACCGCTCGGGAGTTCCATCCGCTCGACGATGCCGGGCGAGGGGAAGAAGCCGAGCGAGGGGTCCTCGGCATTGATCCGGAACTCGATGGCGTGGCCGTAGAGCCTGATCTCGTCTTGGCTCACGTCGAGTCGCTCGCCGGCTGCGATGCGGATCTGTTCTTTGACGATGTCGATACCGGTAACGAGTTCGGTGACTGGGTGCTCGACCTGGATGCGGGTGTTCATCTCCAGGAAATAGAACGAACCGCCGGCATCGAGGAGGAACTCGATCGTCCCGGCATTGGTGTAGCCAGCGGCACGGGCGAGGCGGACAGCTGCCTCGCAGATTTGGGCCCGCAGACCAGGCGTGAGGGCTGGGGATGGTGCTTCCTCCCAGAGCTTCTGGCGACGGCGCTGGATCGAGCACTCGCGCTCGAAGAGGTGCAGCACCGTACCGTGGTGATCGGCGAGCACCTGGACCTCGATGTGACGGGGGCGCTCGAGGAACTTTTCGAGGTAGAGAGAGCCGTCGCCGAAGGCCGCATGCGCCTCCTGCGTGGCGATGACAAGAGCCTGCTCGAGTTCGGCCCGATCGCGCACGACGCGGATACCGCGCCCCCCGCCGCCAGCAGCTGCCTTGACCATCAGGGGAAAACCGATCCGATCGGCGAACGCGAGCGCCTCTTCCGGCCCGACCGTCTCGGGAGTACCCGGGACGATCGGGACGCCGGCTGAGTCCGCGAGCTTGCGGGCAGCGGCCTTGTCGCCCATGAGGGCGATCGCCTCGGGAGAGGGACCGATGAAAACGAGACCGGCATCCCGACATGCGCGAGCGAACTCGGCATTTTCTGCCAGGAAGCCGTAGCCAGGGTGGATGGCCTCCGCGCCGGTCTCGCGCGCAGCAGCGATGATGGCGTCGATGTTCAGGTAACTGCGGGTCGCAGCTGCCGGGCCGACGCAGCATGCCTCGTCGGCGTACCGAACGTGACGCGCTCGGGCGTCGGCCTCGGAATAGACGGCGACCGTGCGGATGCCCAATTCGCGACAAGCCCGCATGACGCGGAGGGCGATCTCCCCGCGGTTAGCGACCAGGATTTTCCGGAACATCGCGCGTTATCCTCCTTTTTGTGTCGTACGACAAGCGGTTTTGTGCCAGATTACAAAGTCTCGCCTCTTGACAGGCGAACCTTCTGGGCTCTAGCATACCGACAGTGGTCCTGGCTGTCATCGTCGCGGATCCGGAACGAAGCACGATATTCCAGGCTCGTCGGGTTCGAGAGCGGGTCGGATGTTGCGGTTTTCGGTGAATGAGCGGGGAGGGTGACGATGAAACCGGCAGCCTTCGCGTACGAGCGGCCGGGGACCCTCGGTGAGGCGCTCGAGGTGCTGGCGCGGCATGGTTCGGATGCGCGCCCACTCGCCGGTGGTCAGAGCCTGGTGCCGATGCTGAGCTTGCGGCTGGCGCGCCCTGCGCTCCTGGTCGACCTCGGTCGCATCGCTGGGCTCGACGAGCTGGTCGTGCGGGATGGTGCAGTGGAGATCGGCGCGATGGTGCGGCAACGACGGGTGGAGCGTGATCCGCTGGTCGCCCAGCACGTGCCGGTGCTCGCTGCGGCGACCCGGTACGTTGGGCATCCCTCGATCCGGAATCGGGGCACGTTGGGCGGGAGCCTGGCTCATGCCGATCCATCGGCCGAATACCCGGCGGTCGCGCTGGCAATGGATGCGGAGATGGTCGTCCGCAGTGGGCGAGGCGAGCGGACGATCGCGGCACGTGACTTCTTCTTGGGACCCTTCACGACCGCGCTCGCTGAGGGCGAACTGCTGGTCGCGATCCGGTTTCCCGCATTGCCGGCTGGTGCGGGGTGGGGTGTCGAGGAGATCGCGCGACGGCACGGCGACTTCGCGCTCGCCGGGGCAGTCGCGGTGCTGGAGCGTGGGTCGGACGGGACGTGCAGTCGGGCGAGCGTGGCGCTCTTCGGTGTGGCGACGCGGCCGTTGCGGGCGACGGCGGTCGAGCAGGCGCTCATCGGGCGCGCCTTGGACAGCGCGGTGCTGCGCGAAGCAGCCGCTCTTGCGGCGGATGCGATCGACGAGCCGCTCTCCGATGTGCATGGGTCAGCGACGTACCGGCGGCAGGTCACGCCAGTGGTGGTGCGGCGAGCGCTCGAGGCTGCCGCCGCGCGGGCCGGGTTCTGAGCGAGGGGAGGCGGGGCACGATGCAGCGAGTTGCGATCACGCTGACCGTGAACGGGCAGGCGATTTCTGCCGAGGTCGAAGCGCGCATGACGCTCGCCGATTTCCTGCGCGAGCAGCTGGGCCTCACTGGCACCAAGTTGGGATGCGAGCACGGGGTCTGTGGGAGCTGTACTGTGCTCTGGGACGGTGCAGCGGTGCGCTCGTGCTTGGTACTGGCCGCCCAAGCTGATGGAGCGAATCTGACGACGATCGAGGGGCTGTCGACCGGGGAAGCGATGCACCCGGTGCAGCAGGCGTTCTGGGAGCATCATGGGTTGCAATGTGGATTCTGCACGCCCGGTATGGTGCTGACGGCTGTCGCATTGCTCGAGGAAAATCCGGCGCCGAGCGAGGCGGAGATCCGGGAAGCTTTGAGCGGCAATCTCTGCCGGTGCACGGGATACCAGAACATCGTCCGGGCTGTCCGAGCGGCAGCGGCACAGATGCAGGCGGGCCGGGGATCGTGAGAGGAGCGCAGCGATGACGCTTCAGATGCTGCCGAGGGGAAAGTGGGTCGGAGCTCGTGTCAAGCGGGTGGAGGATCCACGCTTTCTGACTGGAGAAGCACGCTATTTGGCCGATATCCAGATCCCGGGAACGGTGCATGCGGTATTCGTGCGCTCGCCTTACGGACATGCGCGGATTCGGCGCATCGAGACGAGTGCAGCGAAGGCGCTGCCGGGAGTGATCGCGGTTTACACGGCCGAGGACGTAGCGGCGCTCCCGCCGCTGGCGAGCGGGCTCCCGATCGAGGGGCTCAAGCCGACCCCCCAGCCGGTGTTGGCCAAGGACAAGGTGCGGTTCGTCGGTGAAGCGGTCGCGGTGGTGGTAGCCGAAAATCGCTACATCGCCGAGGATGCGGCGGAACTCGTGGAAGTGGAGTACGAGCCGCTGCCAGCGGTGACGCACGCCGAGCGCGCGATGGCCGCCGATGCTCCCATCCTGCACGAGGATCTGGGAACGAACGTCGTCTATCAGAAGGTCACGACACTCGGCGATGTCGAGGGAGCGTTCGCCCAGGCTGATCGGGTTTTCCGGCGACGCTTCCATACCAACCGGTTCGTGGCCTCGCCGATGGAGACACGCGGCTGCCTCTCGGTCTACGAGCGGGCGAGCGGGCACTTGACGTTCTATTCTTCGACCCAGATGCCGCACATGTTGCGACTCTTCCTCTCGTTGTTCCTGGGGATTCCTGAGCACAAGGTTCGCGTCATCTCTCCAGAAGTGGGTGGCGGCTTCGGGCAGAAGATGACGATCTATCCGGAAGAGGTGGTGATCGCCTACCTGGGCAAGGTGCTGGGTCGGCCGGTGAAATGGGTCGAGGACCGCCGGGAGAACCTCGCCGCCGCAACGCATGCCAAGGAGCAGATCATCGAGCTCGAGGCAGCAGTCCGCGCCGACGGGAAGGTGCTGGGGATGAAGGCGCGGCTGATCGGCGACGGGGGTGCCTATTCGTTCAACACGGCGAGCGCGCTGATCGAGCCCTTGGCGGCTGCTGGGATCGTGCCAGGGGTCTACGATATCCCGGCGTACCAGCACGAGGTGATCGCGGTCTGCACGAACAAGTCGCCGGTGGGGGCTTTCCGGGCCGTCGGCTGGACAGCTGCGCAGACGGCGCGGGAGCTGTTCTTCGACGAGATCGCGCGCGACCTCGGGCTGGATCCGGCGGAGTTCCGGCGCCGCAATGTGATCAGCGAGTTCCCGCACACCACCGTTACCGGGATGGTCTACGACAGCGGCAGTTATCGGGAGTCGTTGGAACGGGCTCTGGAGCTGGTCGGTTACGACGAGCTGCGACGCCAGCAAGCCGAGCTGCGGCAACAGGGGCGGTACCTGGGAATCGGGGTCAGCCTGTACGTCGAGCCGACAGCGTGGGGCTCGGAGATCGCGCTGCAAGCCGGCTTCCCGTTCCCCTCGCACGACAACGCGACGGTGACGATCGACCCGACGGGCAAGGTCCGCGTGGCGGTGAGCGTGCACAGCCACGGACAGGGGCACGAAACGACGCTGGCACAGGTCGCAGCTGAGATTCTCGGGGTCTCGATCGACGACGTGATCGTCGAGCATGGCGACACTGACCGTGCGCCTTGGGGGATGGGCACCTATGCCAGCCGGAGCGCCGTCATCGGTGGTGGCATGGTGGCACTGGCCGCGCAGGAAGTGCGCGAGAAGGTGCTGCGCGTCGCCAGTCGCCTCCTGGAGGTGGCGCCGGAAGATCTGGAGATCCAAGACGGTAACGTCTTCGTCCGCGGCGCACCGGACCGCTCGTTGAGCTTGTTCCAGGTAGCCTTCGCGGCCTATTTGGACGGACGGGTGCGGGCGGAGGGGGAGGAGCCGCTGCTTTCGGCGACCAAGTTTTACGATCCGCGGGCCACGTATTCGAACGGATGCATCGTTACCGTCTGCGAAGTGGACGGCGAGACGGGTCTCGTCCGGCTCGACAAGATCGTGGCGGTCGAAGACTGTGGGACGATGCTCAATCCGATGATCGTCGAAGGGCAAGTGATGGGTGCGATCGCCCAAGGGATCGGCGGTGCGCTCTACGAGGCGATGATCTACGACGAGAACGGGCAGCTGCTCACCGATAGCTTCGTGACGTACGCGTTACCGACGGCGACCGAAGTGCCGGAGTTGGTGATCGATCACCTGGAGACTCCCTCGCCGGTCACGATCGGTGGCATCAAAGGGATCGGTGAAGGCGGGCTCTTGGCATCGCCGGCATCGGTCGCCGGCGCGGTGCTCGATGCCATTTGGCCGGCGGGTCGAGCGATCGAGGAGTTGCCGCTGACCCCGGAGCGCGTCCTGGGTGCACTCCAGAAGCAGGGCGAGGCGTGAGGAGGTGGCGATCGAGCACGCTTGCTGTTATCGGCAAACGGATGGATGGGATGGTCGCTATTCCCTGGCTTTCCGCCAGGGAATGGCACGAGTAGCTACACAAAGGAGCGAGAGGATGCGAGGAGGGGATACCATGGATCAGTTCGGACGACTGACGCGACGCGGTCTCTTGCGCTCGTTGGTAGTGGCCAACGCAGTCGCCGTGGCCGGTGGTCTCCTGGCTGCCTGCGGTGGAGGCGGGGCGACTCCGACCCCGGCGAGCGGTGGTGCTCAGCCGACAGCCGCGCCAGCTGGCACGCCGACAGCTGCTCCAGCAGCCGGAGCGACACCGACAGCAGCGGCCGCGACGGAAGAGCTCTGGGATGTCGTCGCCTATTACGGCACGTACGATGTCTCGACCAAGCAGCCGGGTCGGCCAGCGGGCAGCCTGCAGGGACCGAAGTACGAGAAGTGGACGCGGCCGAAGGCGAACAAGCCGTACATGATCGGCGTCTCGTTCCCGCACCTCAAGGATCCGTACTGGCTGGCGGTCGATTACGGGATCGTCGACGAGGCACAGATCCTGGGGGTGGGAATCGAGTTGGTCGCAGCCCAGGGGTACAACGACTTGACTGGGCAGATCAATCAGGTGGAAAACTTGGCCAACCGCGCGGACATCGAGGGGATCATCCTGGCGGCGATCAGTTACGCCTCTCAGGATCAACTGGTGACTGACATCGTCAAGAACAAGAAGAAGCCGGTGATCGAGGTGATCAACGACATCCAGGCGCCGGACATCATGGCCAAGGCGCTCGTGTCCTTCTACGACATGGGGTATGCAGCAGGTCAGTTCGTCGCGGAAGACTCGGGTGGTGAGGAGGTAACGGTCGTCTTCCTGCCTGGTCCAGCTGGATCCGGCTGGGCGCCGGATACGGTGGATGGCTTCACGGCAGCGGTCGAAGAGAAGGTTCCCGGCAAGGTGAAGATCCTGGACGTCAAGTGGGGCGACACCGGAAAGGACGTTCAGGTCTCGCTGATCGAAGATGCGCTCAACGCCTATCCCGATGTCACGTACCTGGTCGGGAATGCGGTCGCGGCCGACGCGGCACCGGACATCCTGGCGAACCGAGCCAAGAAGCCGAAGGTGGTCTCGACCTACATCATCCCGCCGCTGTACGACAAGATCGCGGAGGGGAAGGTCGCGGCTGCACCGACGGACTTCACGGCTCTCCAAGGGCGCATGGCGGTGGACATGATGGTGCGCATCCTGAACGGGGAGAAGCCGGGTGTGGATTTCCCGTTCCGGGCTGGACCGATCATCAAGGTGGTCACACCCCAGAACTACAAGGAGTTCAAGTACGAAGACATGTTCGGTCCGCGTGATTTCCGTCCGGTCTTCTCGGTGAAGCCGAAGGCGTGACGAGGCACGCGCATGGCGGAGCTCCTGCGGGCCATCGAGGTCTCCAAGCGGTTCCCGGGTGTGCTCGCTCTGGACCGGGTCTCGTTCGAGCTGCGTGCTGGTGAAGTGCACGCGCTCGTCGGCGAGAACGGGGCGGGGAAGTCGACGCTCGTCAACATCTTCGCTGGTTCTCTCCACCCAGACGGGGGGAGGATCGAGCTCGAGGGGCGACCGGTGCAGATCCGGTCGCCCCACCATGCTCAAGAGTTGGGGATCCGCGCTGTCTTCCAGCACCTGAGCTTGGTGCCAGCGTTGAGTGTCGCGGAAAACATCTTCCTGGGGCGGGAGTTGACGACTCCCGGTCTTTTGCGCAAGCCAGCGATGCAGGCGCGCAGTTTGGCCCAACTCGGTCTCTTCGATGCTGGTATCTCGCCCACTGCCAAGGTGCGTGATTTGACCGTGCCGCAGCGCTATCTGGTCGAGATCGCCAAGGCGACGCTCGAACGACCGAAGGTCCTGATCCTCGACGAGCCGACCGCTTCCCTGACCGACCGTGAAACGCGCGTGCTCTACGATCTCGTCCGGGAACTGCGCGGGCAAGGGGTGGGAGTGATCTGGATCACGCACCGTCTGGAGGAACTGTACGAGATCGCTGACCGCGTGACGGTGATGCGGGATGGCCGGCATGTCGCGACCTTGTCGGTGCACGAGACGACGACGGACCGGCTGATCACACTGATGACTGGCCGGGAATACGAGCAAATCTACCCAGCGCTTCAGCCGGTTCCCGAATCAGCTCCAGTCGTGCTGGCGGTTCGTGGGTTGACGACTGCGCATGGCCTTCGCGACGTTCAACTGACGCTCCGCGCCGGTGAGATTCTCGGCGTGGGCGGATTGATCGGTTCGGGAAAGGGGCTCCTCGGGCGAGCGCTCGTGGGTCTGGAACCGGTCACGGCAGGGGAAATCGAACTCTTCGGAGAACGCATCCCACTCGACCGGATCAGCCCGCACACCCTCTTGGCGCGAGGGCTCATGTATTTCCCGGCTGACCGGCGTCACGAGGGTCTCCTCACCAATCGCTCGGTGCTCGAAAACATGACCATCGCAGCGCTCGAGCAGTTCCAGCGAGCGGGGGGCATCCTCGACAAGCGGCGTGAGCGACGAACGGTAGTCGACTCCATTCGGCGCTTGGCCATCGTGCCTCCGAATCCCGATGCGCGGGTGCGAAACCTCTCGGGTGGGAACCAGCAGAAGGTGGCGCTGGCGCGCGGCATGATCCGGACCACCCGAGTCTTCGTGCTGGACGAGCCGACGCAAGGGATCGACGTCGGTGCGAAGATCGCGGTCTACGGGCTCTTGCACGAACTCGCGAGACAGGGGGCGGCAGTCCTGTTCATCACCTCGGATATGCTGGAGCTGCTGCACGTCTGTCACCGGGTAGCAGTGATGTTCCAGGGGGAACTCGTGGCGGTCATACCCCACGAGGAGGTCTCCGAGGAACGCTTGTTGCAGTACTACTTCGGCCACATGCGAGAGGAGGTCGGACGGACCGGTGTCGACGCCGCGTGAAGTCGCGACCGGACGCTATGTTGCGCTCGGACGTCTCCGCTGGGTACGAGGCGTCCTCGATCAGCTGGGGCTGCTCCCGGTTTTGCTGATCGGCCTCTTGCTCTTCTTTTCCATCGCGTCGCCGAACTTCTTTACGCGTGCGAACCTCTCGACGATCTTGACACAGGCGCTTTTCCTGATCATCGTGTCGGTCGCCCAGACGTTGGTACTCTTGACTGGTGGCTTCGATCTCTCGATAGGCTCCTCGATCGCGCTGGTCAGTATCGTGGTCGGTCTGCAGCTCTTGGACCACCCGGATGCACCACTGACTGGTCTGGTGATCGCGACCCTGGCAGCGATCGCAGTCGCGACCGGTATCGGTGCACTCAATGGACTGTTCGTCTCGGTGTTTCGCGTGCCGCCGTTCATCGTGACTCTGGCCATGATGACGGCGGTGTCCGGCCTGGCTCTGAAAGTTTCGCGTGGGGTGCCGGTGTTCGGCTTGCCTGGCTATTTCTCCAGCACGCTCTATACCGGCAGGGTGCTGGGCATCCCGGTGCCTTGGCTGGTGACGGTGCTGGTCCTGGCGGTCATGTATCTCTTGCTGCACTGGACGCGCTTCGGGCGGTA
>DAOTYK010000191.1:0-1554 GCA_034434855.1 Thermomicrobium sp. | reverse complement strand
ACCACCGTCTACCATGAGGGGGCCAAATGGCAGTTCGCCTGCTTCTTCGTCCCCATCGGTGCGGGGTCGCTCCAGCAACGTGTCGTGACCCGCAAGCTCTGCCGCCACTGCGCCGCCTGGAGCGAGCAGCACGAGGACCGCTGCCCGAATTGCGGTGCGGAACTCGCCGGAACCAACGCCGAGATCGTCACGTTCCTCGAGATGCCGAACGTGCGCCTCGAGCGGCGCGAACGGATCACCTGCAACGAGGAAGAACGCCAGCTGCGCGGCTACGCGATCCAGGTCGCTTTCCGTTTCGCTGCCGTCGAGAGCGGAGCGCGCTTCGTCGATGCCGACGTGCGGACAGCGGACGGGCGGCCGCTCCTCGCTTTGCGCTACGCCCCAGCTGCGACGCTGCTCACCCTCAATCGCGGCTGGCGGGTCAGTCGGTCAACCGACTTCGTCGTCGACCTCGCGACCGGCGAGGTGGTGAGCGAGGAAGAGCCCGGCAGCTCACGGCGCTCCCCCAAGGCACCCAAGCGCGAGCTCGCCCGGCTCGCGCTGGCTGTGCAGGAGACACGGAACCTCCTCCTCGTCCGGCTGCTCGACCCCGAACTCCGCGACGATCCCGTCCGCCGTACCACGCTCCGCATCGCACTCCACCGCGGGCTCGGCCAGGCGTTCCAGCTCGAGGAACTGGAGATCGGCACGGACGAAGTCGGGAGCGGCGAGCAGCGCGCGCTCCTGTTCGTCGAGGAAGCCGAGGGTGGGCTCGGCGTGCTCCGCCGGTTGGTCGAGGAACCGGATGCGCTCGCGCAGGTCGCCGGCGAGGCGCTACGCCTGTGTCACTTCACACCCGAGACCGCGCGCCCGGACTGCGATGCCGCCTGTTCCGAATGCTTGCTCACCTACAGCTCGGCGCGCCTCGCGCGCTTTCTCGACCGCTTCGCGGTGGAGGATCTGCTTCGGGCGCTCGCCGGCTGCACGGTCGAGCGGCGCAGCGACAGCGTGCCGTACGAGGAACAACTGGCCAGGCTGCTGGCCCGTTGCGAGTCGTCGCTCGAGCGCGCGTTCCTCGAGGCGCTGGCGAGCCGGCGCCTCCGCCTGCCCGACGACGCGCAGACGCTCATCGAGGAGCCGCGCTGCCGGGCCGACTTCTTCTACAGGCCGAACGTGCTGGTCTTCATCGACGGGCCGCATCACGATCGACCGACGGTCGTACCGCTCGACGAGCGCGTGCGGCGTGCGCTCCTCGCCCACGGTTACCGCGTGGTCGTCCTCCGCTACGACGAGCCTTGGCTGGAGCAGATTCGTCGCTATCCGGAAGTCTTCGGCCCGGTCAGTTCGTGAGGGCCAGCCACCTGACCCCCTGTAACGTGGGGGTCACGCACCGCCCCCTCGCGTGCCGATCCCACCGGGAGCGTGCTGCCCCGTTCTGTAGGGGCGAGGCGCTGCCTCGCCCGCCGCGCCACCCGGCGCGGCAACCTCCGTGGCATGCATGGGCCGGTTCGCCGATCCGCCCGCCAGCACGCCGACTGCCCCGCCCGGGGATTCCCGGCCCTGACGGGCCGGCGG
>DAOTYK010000190.1:0-5480 GCA_034434855.1 Thermomicrobium sp. | reverse complement strand
AGAGCGGGACGAGGCGCAGGCGGGCCCAGCCGAGCGGCACAGTCGGCCGACCGTTCCGCTCGATCAGCCGGAGCGTCCGCGGGAACGGCAGCCCGCGCCCGGTCCGATCGAGGCGGAGTTGACGAACCAGTTCCCCGAGCATTCGTCGCCCGTCCTCTATCGCGCTCAGCTCGAGCAGCGGGCCGATCGTCTTGGCGCGCCAGCCGGTTCCCCAGCCCAGTTGGACGTACGCCTCGCTCGCCCGGTCGGCCTGCCGGATCCGCTGCATGAGCCCGTGGAAGAACTTGCTGGTCGGATCGGAACCACTGGCTCCAGCTTGGCTGCTGGCTAACCGGAAGGCGAACTCGCGACAGGCGTGGAGGAGGAACCGCGGTTCGACCAGGTCGAGCTGCTCGGCTGGCAGGCCGTTCGCCACGCCGAAGAGCCCGGTGTCGATGTCGAGTCGGAGCGCGAGCGTGGTGCCCTCCGGCAGCGTCTCGACCAGCCAGCGGTGCTTGTCGCTGAGCAGCTTCAGCTGGTCGGCGGTGCGTTGGTAGACGCCCACCTGCTCGACGACCGTCGCGTCAGCGCGGAGCGGCTCCGAGTCGCTGACCCGCACGGCGCGCAGGAGGTCGTGATTGGGGTCGAACGAGGAGCTGCCTTGGAAGAGCCGCGTCTCGACCGGACGGGCGAACTGTTCGCGGCGGGCACCGGACTGCAGCTGCTCGCGGAGCACGCGACCGGCCTCGGTGTTCTCGAAACGGACCGGCTGGCCGGCCTTCTCCAGCGTGCGGAGTTGGTCACGCAGGAGGGCGTAGGCGAGCGCCGTGCGCAGCGCCCCCTTGAGACTGCTTCCGGGGAGATAGGGTTGGCCACGTGCGTCCCGTTCGAAGGGGAGGAGCGTCCAGTGCTGGCGGGTAAGGGGGGCGATGCTTGCTCCACTCGGGCCGGCGAGCACGGCGCGGGCGTACGTGTCCCACTCGCGCGGGGTGATCAGGTTGTCGACCTTGGGGTCGACCCCGCGTTCGATCTGCTCCATCGTCATCCGTTCACCGATCAGCCGCTCGGTCTCGATGAGGTAGTACCGGCCGCGCGCCGTGTCGGCCACGACGTCATAGCCGCCGACGAGCGGCGGTCCACCGGCGCTGACGTGGAGGGGCGTCAGGAGCTCCAGCTCGATCCGGTAGGACTCGATCGCGAGCCGCGGTCGGGAGGATGGCGCAGTTTCCATCGGCTCACTCCTTTCCGGTCGCCGGGACGGTCAGCGCGAACCCGTAGCGGTACACCGGATGGGTGGTGCGCATGATGTCGGGGGTCACGTCGACCAGTTGGCCGAGTACCTCCTGGTCGGGGAGCGCGGCGACGACGGAGCCCTCGCTGAGCAGGCGGACTTCCTTGCGCCGGTAGCTGGTGCCGTCCGGCGAAGCGATCCAGCCGCCGCGCACGACGAGGTCGTAGCGCGCGGCCGAGCCGAGGACGCCCCGCTCCAGCTCGGCTCGGGTGGGAGCGTAGAGGCTGAGGAGGACGAGTCGCCCCACCACCGCCGGTGCGGGGATCTCGATCGGGTCGGTGCGCTCGAGCTGGAACTGACCGTGTCCGGTCGAACGCAGGCCGCCCAACCCGAGTTCACCCAACTCGCGCAGGGCGGCTTCCACCAGCGTGCGCCAGGAGTCGTCGCGCCACGCGACGAGGAGATGGAAGCCGGCGTCCGGACCGAACAGCAGGCGGCCAGCCCGGTAGACCTGCGAGGCGTTGGTCACGCGATCCAGTGCGACGCGGGGGACGACGGTGCGTGCCCAAAGGGGGCGACCCTCGCGGAGGAAGGATGCGGGGAGAGCCCGGCGCTCGCGGGGGGAGAGCCAGGCGGCCTGTTCCGTGAGGAACGCCTCCGGCTGCAAGACGTCGGCCTCGAGCGAGCCCGCCAGCCAGCTGCGGAAGAGCTCGAGCGAGATCCAGCGCACTTGGCGGACGCGCTTGAGGGCCTCCCCGGGCGTGTCGAGCGGGAGCGGGAGCTGCGGTTTGGGGAGGAAGCGGACGCCCCCGGCGTAGGGGAAGAGGCTGGCCAAGAGAAACGGCGGGTCACCGGCGCGGAAGGGCCCGAGCAAGCGGGACAGCTCGGTCTCGCCCCAGCCGAGGCGAACCGCACAACAGAGCGCGCTGAAGAGCGTATCGCTGTGCACCGACTCGGCCGTCTCCTCGATGCCGACACCGCGTTCCGCGACGTGCCAAGGGCCGCGTGGGACGAGGCGATAGCTGGCAAAGACCGGCATGGGGCTCACCCGGCCTGCTCGATCGGGATCTGCTGGCGGAGCCACGCCAGCACGTCCTGACGTGCTGCCAAGAGATCGTCGACCAGTTCGTAGTGCTTTTGTGGGAGCGCGGCAGGGGGCTGGTCGTAAGCGTTGCGCTGACGGACGGTCAGGACGAGATTTTCGAAGCGGACTTTTCCGCTGCCGCGCGAGCCGTACGAGCCGAGATAATCGTCCTCCAGCAGGCGCAGGGCCCGTACGACCGTCCAGAACCGCTCGATGTCATTCGCCTCGTAGACGGTGAAGACGAGTTCGCAGGCGAAGCGGGCACCGGCTGGAATCCGCTCGACCTGGCGCGGCACGGCGGCCGAGGTGACGCGATCGATGGCGGCTTCCCACTTGATCTCGGTGTACGGGAGGTCCAGGCGGAGCGCTTGCAGTTCGCGGGCACTTTCTTCGGTGAGGAAGGCGTCCCGCACGAGCAGTCGGGTGGGCGCACTCGGAAACTGGTCGCCGGGTACCCCGAAGACTGGGCAGACGGGGCAGGAGCCGTATCCCGGATTGCTGTTCTGCTGCCGGTCACCTTGACAGATGTGGATCCAGACTTTTTTGTCGATGCGCCAGGTAGCCGGAAGACCCGCCAGCCGCTCGGAGAGCGAGCGCAGCTTCCCCTTGAGCGAGGAACCCGGAATGTACGGTTGGTTGGTGAGCGGATCGCGCACGACCGGGTTGTCCAGGGCACCGATGGAAATCCCGCCGGTTGCGCCGCCGATGCGCAAGCCGGTGAGGGCGCGGAGCGTGGTCGAGAGCACGATCCGGCCGAAGATGGTCGCTCGCGGTGCTGTCCGCGTCGTGGCGGTCATGGTGCCTCTCCCTTCCTCACTGCCCGCCGTAGGCCTTGTGGTAGGCCAGGATCGCTTCGAAGAAGTCGACGAAGTGGCGGAAGCGCTGCCGGTCGCGCTGGACGAGTTGGATGGCAGGCTCGAGCGTTTCCTTGAGCCACTTGACACCTTGGGCACGCGCCGCTTGGTAGGCCAGCTTGGGGCGCAGCAGCTGGAGTTCCCGGTGGATGTGCTCTGGGAGTTCGGTGACGTCGCTCGGCAGCGAGCGAACGTGCATCTCGAGTTCGCGGACCTTGCCGAAGATGGATCGGATCTGGCTCGTCGCCAAGGCATCGTTGCTCCGCGGGTTCCCGTGGGGGCGAGCCAGGTCGCGACCGAGCCGCTCGGCGGTCTCGATCAGGCGGAGGGGATCTCCCTGGACGATGATCGCGTCCAGTTCGTCTTTCGTCGGCGCCCGGAACGAGCTGGAGCCTTGGGAACGGGGCTGACCGGCTGTCTGCTTCGGTGTACTCATCCTCGTTCCTCCTTTCTCGTGACCAGTTCGGCCCAGCGGGCAGTCAAGCGCAGGGTTTCGGCGACCAGTGGGGTGCGGAGATCGGTGCGCAGGCGCTCCAGTTGGGCACGGGCGGCAGCCTGCTCGTTGAGCCGCTCGGCGGCGCGGGACAGCACATAGGTGGCGAGCCAGAGCCACCGGCCATAGACGAGTTGGCCTGCCCGGTACGTGGCGCGTCGCCGGGCAGCGTTGCAAGCCTCCTCGTACAGGTGACCGATCGCTGCGAGCTGCTGCAGCAATGCCCGCGGCACTCCCTGTCGCTCGACCGACGTCCTGAGTTCCTCGACGCGCTGGCGGACAGCGGTGAACTGGTCCCAGCTCAACGTTTGGCCGAGGAAGGTGACGGCGTCCTTGACGACGCGTCCGTTCGCGCTGCGCGTCTTTGCCGCCTCCAGGGCGTCCTTCGCTTCCTCGGCCGCCTGGTAGAGCGGGGCGAAGGAGGGGACGACCGCGATCCCGGCCGAGAGGTGCAGGGACGGGTTGCCGCCGGCGAAGCGACGGAAGTCCTCGCGGACCGTGAGCGCGAAGCTAGCCATCTCGCTCCAGGGACCGACGGCGAAGACGTCGTCACCGCCGGCGTAGACGAGGTAGATCGGCGTCCCTGTCCGGCACCGCTGGCGGGCCAGCTCGGCCAGCCAGCCCTCGAAGAAGAGGCGCAGCCCGCTGCTCAGGCTGGCGAGGCGGGAAAGCGAGAGGTGCTGGGCGAGTCCCTGCGCGAAGACGAGTCCCAAGTCGTCGACGTCCATGCGCAGGACGCCGAGTCCATCGGCACCGGTCGCGCTGGCCGCGATCCGCTCGAACTCCATTACCGAGCCGTCGGCATCGAGGGGGACGACGTTGGCCAGCAAGGTGAACCCCAAGCCGATCGACCCGCTCGCTTCGGCCGCGTCGAGGGCCGGACCGGTGAGGAAATCGGGATCGTCGAGCCGGAAGAGCGTGCCGGGACCCAACGCTGCCATCTGGCGTAGGTCCCCCTCGTCCTCGATCAGGTGCAGTTCGAGTCCCAGAGCGCGGAGCAACCCATCGTAGCGGGCTCGCGCCTGTGCGCTTTCGGGCAGGGCTGGGGTGACTTCGCGCAGGAAGAGCCAGCGCGCGCGGCGCAGCCGGCTTCCCAACTCGATGAAGGAGTCGCAGCGTGCGCAGAGGCGGCCCTCGTCGTCCGCGCGGGCGATCGGCCCCTCGCGGCGACAGACGAGACAGGGCGGCTCGGGGCCACCGGCGCCGTGCGGTGCGAAGAGCGTCTCGGCCAGTTCCGCCACCGGCAGCGCGGCGAACTTGCGCCCCTTGGCATCGCTGAGCCGGACGTGCAGCTGGCTCCAGGCCTGGGTGAAGCGGTCAGGGTCGGCCAGATCGGCACAGGCGAGGGGCTGACAGGCGAGCGCGAGATAGAGCTCGCCGTCCGTTGCCGCCAGCAAGATCCGGTCGAGGTCTCGGCGCAGGGCGTGGAGCTGGTCGTCGCTCGGGAGCTGAGCGAGGAGGTAGCAGCGGCCGCCACCCGCATAGAGCAGGTTGACGATCGGGAGTTGCAGCTGACGGAGGAGCCAACGACCGACCGCCTCCGTGACCAGCTGCAGAAAGAAGGAGCGGCCGCGCAAGCTCCGGGCCGCTCCCGCCGCGGTCAGGGTATAGAGGAAGCGCTGGATGCCGGTCACGTCGGCAGCCAACAGTGCCAGCCGCGGGGTCTCCCAGTGCGGTGACCGGCGCTCGAGCAGGGCAGCGAGGGTGGTGTCGTCCAGGTCGCTCCGGCCGAGCGCAGCCGCGATCGCGCAGGTCGTGCGCAGGTGGTCGTAGAGCGAGATATCGGCGACGTTCTGCTGGTAGTAGGCGGAGGGGACGCACCACGCGTAGCGCGCCAGC
>DAOTYK010000189.1:0-1843 GCA_034434855.1 Thermomicrobium sp. | reverse complement strand
TCGTCTTCCGGATCGCACTGCGCACACTGGGTCGAACCGACGACGCGGAGGATATCTGCCAAGAGGTCTTTTTTCGCCTCTACCGACAACCGCCGCAGCTAGACGATCATCCACACGCTCTGCGGCTCTGGCTCGCCCGCGTGACGACCAACGCGGCACTCAACCTGCTGCGTAGTCAGCGACGAGCCCGCTTTCACTGGTCCCGTCTGCTCCGCCTCGACCGCCTTTCCGACGACCAGCGGCCCACTGCGGAGTGGAATGAAACATCGCTGCTCGTTCAGAGCGTCTTGGAGAAACTTTCCGATCGCGATCGTGCGCTACTCGCCCTGCGAGCGAGCGGATTCAGTTACGAAGAGATCGCCACATTGTTGCAACTTCGACCGACGTCGGTCGGTACCCTGTTGGCGCGCGCTGAGCGTCGCTTCCGCGAGCGATTCCGAGCCCTGATCGGCGACGAAAGAGAGGAGGTGCGTCAGTGAGACGATTGCGCCGCTGCCCGCCCGAGGGAACGCTCCGGCTTTTGGTCGACAGCCCAGGTGAGACCGCCGTTCGTCAGCATGTCGCTGGTTGCCGAGCCTGCCAGCAGCGTCTCGAGCGCTTGCGAGCCGATGCGGCTTTCGTCGAACAGGCCCTAGCTTCGCTCGAGCAGCCACCCGTACCCCTGCTAGTTCGTGCCACGCAGTCGAGAAAGGAGCGTCCCATGCGCTATGTCCGAACGACGAGTGCAGTGCTCGCCGCGACTCTCGCCCTCGCGCTGGTCGTCTGGCTCGCACCCGTGGGAGCACTCGCCGAACAGCTGGTGCAGCGCTTCCGCGTCCAGCAGTTCGCGGCCATCACCATACCAGCTTCGACGATCGATTCCTTGAGCGAGCAGTTCGGCTCGATACCGGAGGACCAGAAGGCAACGCTTCGCGAGCAACTGCAGGAAGCCTTCCGGGTCACACCCGAACAGATGAATGATGAGCGTGTTCGCGAGGTCGCTTCGCTGGACGATCTCACTGCGCACCTCGGTCGTACACCGCTCGTCCCGGCCGCGGTGCCCGGGCCGTTTGCGTCGGTGCAGCCGCGCTATGTCGTCGGTGACCCCCAGCGGAGCGAGATGACGATCGACGTCGCTCGCGTACGCGAGGCCGCCGCGCAGCTCGGGCTACAGTTCGCGAGCTTGCCCGATCCGAGCGTGACGCCGACGGTCACTGTGGCACTCTCCGTTCCGGCGAGCGCTGCGCAAGTGTGGGAGGCCGGCGATCGAGCCATGCTGCTGGTCGCCGAACTCGAGAGCCCGACTCTGGAGCTCCCCGCCGAGATCGACCCGGAGCTCCTGCGCGAGGACCTGCTGATGCTCCCAGGGCTTCCGCCTGACGTGGTAGCCCAGATCCGCGCGGTCCGCGATTGGCGCCAAACGCTCATCATCCCGATTCCCGAGGGTGCCACGTCGCGGACCATCTCGCTGCGCGGCACGAGTGGGTTGCTCATCGAAGCCTCTGAGGGATCCGTAGTCCTCTGGCAGGAACGCGGTATCCTCCATGTCGTCGGCGGCAGCGTGACGGCCGATCAGGCGTTGGCCATCGCGCGCTCGCTCCGCTGATGGTGACCAGGTGAAACCGCGTCGGGTAGGGGGCTCTTGCCCCCTACCCGGCTCCTGACTGTAACGGAACACGATGCAGGCGCGACTGACAATGAGCCAGTCCGAATGGGCGATCGAAACGCGAGGCCTCCGCAAGGTGTACGGTGATCGAGTGGCACTCGAAGACCTCTCGATCACCGTCGGCTATGGGGAAGTGTTCGGTTTCCTCGGCCCCAACGGCGCTGGCAAAACCACGGCCGTCAAGATACTCGTCGGCCT
>DAOTYK010000188.1:0-3486 GCA_034434855.1 Thermomicrobium sp. | reverse complement strand
CAGCACACAGCGTCCGGTTTCTCGAATGGAGGGTTAGAATCAGGGCGAGTGGGTCGGTATCGTCGTGGTACTGAGGAGGCGAGCGATGGGTGCAGTGGAGTACCGGCCAGGGTTGGAGGGCGTGATCGCCACCGAAACGGCGATCTCCTATCTCGATGTCGACCACGAGGAGATCGTCGTCCGCGGCTACAACCTGCTGGACCTGGCTCGGCAGCGGACCTACGTGGACGTCGTGGGGCTCCTGGGGAATGGCCAGCTGCCGGCCGAGGCGGAGCGGGCGGCACTGGAGCAGCAGCTGCTGGCTGTGGCCGACGTGCCAGCGGAGATCTGGCAGATCTTGCGGCTGCTGCCGCGCGAGATGGATGCCATGGACCGCTTGCGCACAGCGGTCTCGGCGCTGGGCGGCTGGGATCAGGCGGCCAACTCGGCGGACCCGGAACAGGACCGGCAGAGCGGCTTCCGGGTCATCGCGCAGTCGGCGACGATCGTCGCCAACCTGATCCGGGTCGCGGAAGGGGGTGAGCCGCTGCTGCCTGAGCGGCGCCGTTCTTATCCGGAGAACTTCCTCTGGATGATCACCGGGCGGGAGCCCGATCCAGCCGAGGTGCGCGCCTTCGATCAGACGCTCATCGCCTATGCCGAGCACGAGCTCCCCAACTCGACCTTCGCGGCGCGGGTCATCGCCTCGACGCTGGCTGACCTCTACGGTGCCTTGACCGGCGCGGTCGCCTCGCTCAAGGGGCGCTTGCACGGCGGGGCCAACGAGGCGGTGATGGAGATGCTGCTGGAGGCCGGTGACGAGGACGGCTTGGAGCGACTGATCCGCGAGAAGCTGGCGCGCAAGGAGCGGATCATGGGCTTCGGTCACCGGGTCTACATGCGGCGGATGGACCCGCGGGCGCAGCTGCTCAAGGAGACGCTGGCGGCGCTGGTGGCGCAGAAGGGGGACCCGGAGGGGGAGAAGCTGGTCCGCATGTGCCAGCGTGGCGAGGACGTGATGCGCGCCGAGAAGGGACTCTTCCCGAACCTGGATTACTACGCGGCACCCGTCTATTGGGTGCTGGGGATTCCGATCGAACTCTATACGCCGATCTTCTTCGCCGCCCGCACCGCTGGGTTGGTCGCGCATGTGGTCGAGCAGCATGCGCACAATCGGCTCTTCCGGCCGCGCGTGCTCTATACCGGCCCGCGAGGGCTCAAGCCGTGACGCTGGCACGAGAGGGAGGAAGACCGTGGGCGAGACAGGCAGTGGGGCGCGGCCAGCACCGGACGCGGTGCTGGTCGAGATCGCGCGCTACGTGCTGGAAGCGGAGATCACGAGTCCGGTCGCGGCCGAGACGGCGCGGCTGGCCTTGGCCGATTCGCTGGCCTGCGCCTGCGAGGCGCTGGTCCATCCGGATTGCACCGAGCTCATCGGACCAGTCGCACCCGGGACCATCGTGCCGGGTGGTGTCAAGGTCCCGGGGACGAGCCTGGTGCTGGATCCGGTCGCGGGGGCTTTCGCCATCAGCGCGCTGATCCGTTGGCTGGACTACAACGACACGTGGCTGGCCAAGGAGTGGGGACATCCCTCGGACAATTTCGGTGCGATCCTGGCGGTCGCTGATTACGTCAGCCGGCAACGGCGGGCGCGCGGTGAGCAGCCGTACCGTGTGCGCGATGTCCTGACCGCGGCGATCAAGGCGTACGAGATCCAGGGCGTGCTGGCGCTCGAAAACAGCTTGAACCGGGTCGGGTTCGATCATGTCCAGTTCGTCAAGGTCGCCTCGGCGGCCGTGGCAGCAGCGCTCTGGGGTGGCGGGTTCGCGGAGGTCGTGAGCGCGATCTCCAACGCCTGGGTCGACGGGCCTGCCTTGCGCACCTATCGGCACTTTCCCAATACGGGTCCGCGCAAATCGTGGGCCGCGGCGGATGCGACGAGCCGAGCGGTCCGGCTGGCCTGGCTCGCGCTGCGGGGTGAGCCTGGGTATCCGACGGCACTGAGCGCACCGCAGTGGGGGTTCCAGGATGTGGTCCTGCGGGGGCAGCCGGTGGTCCTGGCGCGACCGCTCGGGAGCTACGTCATGGAGAACGTGCTCTTCAAGATCGCTTTCCCCGCCGAGTTTCATGGTCAGACGGCGGTGGAGGCGGCCCTGCGCTTGCATCCGCTGGTGCGCGACCGACTGGAGGAGATCGCCGAGGTCGTCATCGAGACGCAAGAGTCGGCCAAGCGGATCATCGACAAGCCGGGACCGTTCGCCAATCCGGCCGATCGCGACCACTCGCTGCAGTACATGACAGCGGTGGCGTTGCTCTACGGCGAGCTCCGCTACGAGCACTATCTGGAGCCGATCGCTTCCGATCCGCGCATCCCGGCCCTCATCGCTAAGATGCGCGTGATCGAGAACCCGGAATTCAGTCGAGACTACCTCGATCCGGCGAAGCGGTCGATCGCCAATGCGGTGCAAGTCGTCTTCCGCGACGGAAGCCGGACCGAGCGGGTACTGATCGAGTATCCGATCGGGCATCCGCGGCGGCGAGCCGAAGGGCTCCCGCTCTTGCGGCAGAAGCTGGCGCGGGCGCTCCGCCTGGTCTATCCCGAGCGGCGGGCAGCCGCGCTGGAGCACCTCTTGCTCGAGGATCCGGGGTTGCCGGATCTGGCGGTCGACCAGCTCTTGGACGCCTTGCACCGGGGGTGAGGGATGAGCTGGATCCGGCAGCAGCCGCGGACGCAACGGGAACTGGCACGCGCGTTCCGTGACCAGGTCGCCGCCGGGCTGGTCGTCTTGCCGGGCGTCTACGACGGGCTCTCGGCACTCCTGGCCCGTGCCGCTGGCTTTCCGGCCCTCTATCTCTCCGGTGCCGCGCTGACGGCGAGCCGGGGGCTGCCCGACCTGGGGATGATCGGGGTGGAGGAGGTGGTCGAGCGGTCCCGCGAGATCGTGCGGGCGACCGAACTCCCGCTGATCGTCGATATCGATACCGGGTACGGTGGGGTGCTCAATGCGGCGCGGGCCGCGCGGGAGCTGGTCGAGGCACGCGTGGCGGGGGTCCAGATCGAGGATCAGCAGCAGCCGAAGAAGTGCGGGCATCTCTCGGCCAAGCTTCTGGCGCCAGCCGAGGAGCTGGAGCAGAAGGTACGGGCGATCAAGGCGGTGGCTCCCGACCTCTACGTGATCGCCCGGACCGATGCCTATGAGCAGGAAGGGCTGGAGGGGGTGGTCGCGCGAGCCCGACGGTATCTGGCGGCAGGGGCCGACGCGATCTTCCCAGAAGCGCTGCCGAGCGAGGAGGCGTTCCGGGCTGTCGCCGAGGCCTTGCCAGGGGTCACGCTGCTGGCCAACCTGACCGAGTTCGGGCGAACGCCCGCCTTCACGGCGTCCCAGGTGGCGGAGTGGGGTTACCGGATCGCGTTGTTTCCGGTCTCGGCTCTCCGGGTGGCCGCCAAGGCGATGGAGCGGCTCTACCGCACGCTGGCTGCGGAGGGGACGACGCGCGGGCTGGTGG
>DAOTYK010000187.1:0-2982 GCA_034434855.1 Thermomicrobium sp. | reverse complement strand
ATCGCCGTCGAACGATTGACCCGCTCCTACGGCGCCCGCCGCGGCGTGATCGATGTGACGTTCCAGGTGCAGCCCGGCGAAATCTTCGGCTTTCTGGGACCCAACGGCGCCGGCAAGACGACCACCATCCGCGTCCTCATGGGCTTCTTGCGGCCGACGAGCGGTTCAGCCCGCATCTTCGGGCACGACTGCTGGCGCGAGGCGACCCAGGTGAAAGAGCGGGTGGGCTACGTACCAGGAGATGTCCGGCTCTGGGAGAACATGACGGGTGAGCAGTTCCTCGACTTCATGGCTGCCTTCCGAGCGCGGATCGATCCGAAGCGCCGGCAGATGCTCCTGGAGCGGTTTCGCGTCGAGCTGGACAGACCGATCGAGCAGCTCTCGCGCGGCAATCGGCAAAAGCTCGCTCTCGTCCAAGCACTGCTCCATGATCCACCACTCCTCATCCTCGACGAACCGACGAGCGGACTCGATCCGCTCATGCAGCATGAATTCCTGACGTTCCTCATGGAGGAGCGTGAGCGCGGCAAGACGATCTTCCTCTCATCGCATCAGTTGGCAGAGGTGGAGCGCGTCGCTGATCGGGTCGGGGTCATCCGCGAGGGTCGGCTCGTCGCTGCGCTTCCGATCGAGGAACTCCGGCGGCGACGGACACGCCCCATGGAGGTCGTTTTCGCGCAGCCGGTCGATCCCCGACGCTTGGCTGATCTACCAGGCGTGCGCGTTCTCGCCGTCGAGAACGGTGGCACACGCTTCCAGCTCGGCGTACAGGACGATCTCCCCGCGCTTCTAGGTCGGCTGAGCGAGCTTCCGGTGATCGATCTCACCTATGCACCCCCTGACCTCGAGAGCGTCTTCCTCGCCTACTACCGACCGGAAGACGCTCGAGTGGGAGAGGAGGATCTCTCATGAGCTGGCCAATGGTTCGAAAGGCTGTCCGCGATCTCCGCTGGACCGTATTCTGGTATGCGCTCGGCCTTGCCCTCTCCATCGTCTTGATCGCGTCGTTCTATCCGACACTGGAGCGCCAGCAGGAACAGTACGCTCAGCTCTATCAGCAATTCCCAGAGTTCCTTTTCCGTCTCTTCGGCATCGACCCCACCCAGGTGTCGCTTCTCACCACCTTCGCCGGCTACGTTCACTCCCAGATATTCGGTTTCATTTGGCCAGTCACCGCGCTCATCTTCGTCGTGCTGAGCGGATCGGCCGTCGTGGCCCAGGAGATCGAGCGAGGCACCGCTGATCTCTGGCTCTCGGTCCCGGTTCCGCGTGTCCACCTGCTCGTCAGCAAAGAGGTCGCCTTGCTCAGCGGCATCCTCGTCCTCGTCCTCACGAGCGAGATCGCGCTCGCCGCTGGAGCAGTCGCCTTCGGTGGGGACATCACTGCGCGAGGACTCGTCCAGCTCGCCGTCGCCTTGACCTGCTTCCTCATCGCCTTCGCTGGCCTGGCGACCCTCGCCTCGGCTCTGGCGAGCGAGCGTTCCAAGGCAGCCGGCGTCGTCGGCGGGATGGGCCTCCTCATGTACTTGCTCTGGGTTCTCGCCGGGTTGACCGAAGAGGGGCAATGGCTCCGCTTCTTCTCGCTCTTCACGGTCTACGACCCACAGGCAGCCATGCTCGGTGAGCTTCCCTGGTACAAGCCGGTGATTCAGCTGCTCGTCGGTCTCGCCGCCGCAGTCGCCGCGCACATCGCGTTCGCTCGTCGCGATATTGTCGCTTGAAAGGCGGGTCATCGACGTCGAGCATGGTACGATGAAGGTGAGAGAGCCAGCGGACGATCGACGAGAGGGGGTTTGCCATGGCCGAGCTTTCTGGAAAGCGGGTCGCGATGCTTCTGGCCAAGGACTTCGAGGACAGCGAAGCGACCGATCCCAAGCAGTATCTCGAGGCACGCGGTGCCGAAGTGGTGATCGTCGGGCTCGATCGCCAGCCGATCACTGGCAAGAAGGGGACTGTCCTTCACCCCGACAAGACGATCGACGAGGTGACGGTCGACGAGTTCGATGCACTCGTCGTCCCAGGCGGAGGCTCGCCGGAAAACCTGCGGATCGACGATCGTGCGGTGGCCTTCACCCGTGCTTTCGTCGAAAGCGGGAAGCCGGTCGCCGCGATCTGCCACGGCCCGCAACTGTTGATCTCGGCTGATGTGTTGCGGGGCCGCACGGTCACCTGCGTCAAGAAGATCCGCGATGACGTCAAGAACGCCGGTGCCATCTACGTCGATGAGGCGGTCGTGATCGACGGGAACCTCATCACGTCGCGCGTACCGGCTGATCTCCCGCTCTTCGACCAGGCGATCGCCGAGGCGCTGGCTCGCGTGCCAGCGCGCGGTGACTGAGCCGACCAGCCCCGTGCCGGGCAGGCTCGATCGGCTCAGCGGTGGCCAGCCTGCCCGGCAACCTCCTGCCGGACCTGCTCGATGGCATCGCGCACGCGGCGGGCCGCAGCCCGTGCTGACTCCGCAAAGGTTGCACTCGCATCCGCATAGAGGATCGAGCGCGCGACGGTCACCAAGAGCGGAGCTGTTGCCGCAGTGAGGCCAGCGCGCACCGCTCGCTCCAAGTCACCGCCCTGTGCCCCCACCCCGGGAGCCAAAATCGGCAAGTCGGGGCAGCGTCGTCGCACCGAGGCCAGCTCGACCGGGTAGGTGGCACCGACCACGAGACCCACGTTGCCGGAGCGCTGGTTCCAGACACGCGCTCGCTCGGCGAGCCATAAATAGAGCGGCTCACCGGACTCGCCCACTGGCAGGTCTTGGATTTCGCCTGCACCAGGATTCGACGTCCGGACGAGGACGAAGACACCGCGATCGGGAGTCGAGAGGAACGGCTCCAGAGCCTCGCTCCCGAGGTAGGGATGGACAGTGAGCGCATCGAATCCGAGCGTCTCGAACACCGCGCGGGCGTACGCGGCGGACGTGCTCGCGATGTCCCCGAGCTTGGCATCCAAGATCACCGGGATGTGCGGTGGGACGAGTTGGCG
>DAOTYK010000186.1:0-3468 GCA_034434855.1 Thermomicrobium sp. | reverse complement strand
CGCTCGCACGGGAGCCAGCACGAGCGGATAGTCCCGATGTGGGGTGTCGGGGTCGACGTGAGGAGCGCTCGCTGGAACTTGGACGCTTGTCGCCTTCTCGGTCTCGTTCCGGAGGAGAGGGCATGATCGACACGAGCGCCACACCTGCTCGCACCGAGCAACCAGCCACCGAATACGCTGTCATCGTCGATGGACTCGTCAAGGAATACGAAGGGCGTCGCGTCGTCGATGGACTGAGCTTCGCTATCCAGCGTGGTGAGGTCTTCGCCCTGCTCGGACCCAACGGAGCTGGAAAGACAACGACGATCGAAATTCTGGAAGGCTACCGGCGTCCCGATGCGGGCCGTGTGCGTGTGCTCGGCCTGGATCCCTGGCGCGACGGCGATCGCTTGAAGCCGCGTATCGGCGTGATGCTCCAGGGTGGAGGTATCTATCCGACGGCGACGCCGCGCGAATTGCTGGAACTGTTCGCAGCTTTCTACCCGGACCCGCTCGATCCCCGCGAACTCTTGCGTCTGGTCGGGCTGGAGGAGGTGAGCCGGGTCCGCTATCGTCGCCTCTCCGGTGGACAACAGCGCCGGCTGGCACTTGCGCTGGCTCTCGTGGGGCAACCGGAACTGCTCTTCCTCGACGAGCCGACGACCGGTATGGATCCGCAGGCACGGCGAATGACCTGGTCGATCATCGAGTCCCTCAAGGCACGCGGTATCACGATCCTGCTGACGACGCATTTTCTGGAGGAGGCTGAGCGACTAGCGGATCGAGTTGCCATCATCGACCACGGCCAGCTCGTCGCCTCGGGAACGCCGCGCGAACTCATGCATCACGACGCCGATTCTTTGACGATCGCAGCAACGACTCTGCTCGATCCCGCAGCACTGGCCCGACTCCCGACGGTCAACGAAGCACGGGCGCTCGCCGACGGACGAATCATGCTCACGACATCGCAGCCGCTGGAGACACTGGTCGAGCTCGCGATCTGGGCGCGCGACCGCGGTATCCTCCTCACCGAAATCCGCGTCGGACATCAGTCGCTCGAAGAAGTTTTCTTGCGGCTCACCGGGACCGATGTGCGGGAGTGATCGCGCGATGCACGCATTCTTCGCTCAAACGCGAATGGAAGTGCGGCTCACTTTGCGTAGTGGGGAAGGGCTCCTGGTCACCCTCGTCATACCGACCGCACTCCTCGTCTTCTTCGCACTACTGGGTTTAGCGCCAAATCAGTATGCGAGACCGATCGACTTTCTGCTACCCAGCATGCTCGCCCTGGCAGTGATCTCGATCGGTTTGGTCAGTCTCAGCATCCGCACGGCATACGAGCGCCATTACGGTGTCCTCAAGCGGCTCGGAGCGACGCCGCTCGGCCGTGGTCGCCTGATCGTCGCCAAGATCGCCTCGGTGATCACGATCGAACTCCTCCAGACGGCATTGCTCGTCGCTGTCGCCCTCGCCTTTGGCTGGCGCCCGACCGGCTCCGCGCTGTTCGCCGTCTTGGTTCTTCTCCTCGGGACGGCGACCTTCGCCAGTCTCGGCCTACTGATCGCGGGAGCGATCCGCGCCGAAACCACGCTCGCCCTTTCGAACGGGCTCTACCTGCTTCTCATATTGCTCGGCGGTATCGCTTGGCCAGTCGAGCACCTACCCGGTCCGCTCGCACTGGTCGGTCTTCTCCTCCCTTCCAATGCGCTGGCCAGTGCGCTCCGTTCGGTCTTGTCACCGGTGCCCGCGTTTCCTCTTGCCCAACTCGCAGCGCTCGTCCTGTGGACGGTCCTCTTTCTGGCGATCGCCAGGCGGACCTTTCGCTGGGAGTAGCCATCAAGAACACTCGTCGACCAGGCGCTCGATGGCGAGGGAACGGAACGCCTCGAGCGGGAGATCGGGCAATGGACGGAGAGCGACCGTCCAACGTCGCTCGCGCCAGGTGAACGACACCTTCCGCTCGCTGGTGACACGCAGCCGTCCATTGCCCAAGGTCGCCGCGGTCAAAGCCTGCAGCGCATCGGCCAAGTGTGTGAGCGCCGGATCATCGCTCACCGTCACGCGGAGATCCTCATCTTTCGGGTGGACCGTCCAAAGCAGGCCGAGATGCTGGATGAGCCGCGCGCCGATGACGACCCAACGACACAATTCCCCATGGAAATTGGTCGCCTCACGTTCGTATTCAGCCAGACGCTCGGGACTGTCCCAGTCGATGAGATACCGATCGCGCGAACTTCGGGCGGAAAAGATGCAATCCCAACTGGGCGAGTACCGTTTCAGATCGACGATCGGCGTTCCATCGATGAAGTCGAGCGGTGCGACCCGTAACCGCAAGCCCTCCACAGCCAGCAGGCGCGTTGCCGTCAAGGCGATCGGATTCGGCCGGGCGACCGAACGGAGTCCGAACACACCACGCCGCCGACGCGCCGGATCGTACTCCGGTCGCACCAACTCCAGGCGCTCGCGGTCGGCATCGACGAACCATCCGAGCACCCAGAGGTGCGTGTTCTCCTCGATCCGCAAGAGGCCATCGGCGAAATCTGGAAAAATCTCGATCTCTGCCTCTACTCCGTTGGGAGGCATGAGGCGTCGATCAGCGACCGGTGAGTGGACGACCCCAATAGGAACCAGCCGAAAGGCTTCGTCGTTCACCTCGCCTGCTCCTCTACTTCGCGCTCAGGTTCGCGCGCGCACTTCGACGGTGATACGATGCCAACCAGTCGCTCCATCGGGGAGCGGTGGCCGCTCCCGCCCTTCCTGGAGCCGACCGTCACCGTCCCAGGTGCGCACCACCAGGCGAGCACGTCCTTCTTGGTTCGGACGCCAGGAGATCCACCAGCGCACCCAGGAATACGGTGAGAGCGGGCTCTCTAACTCGGCTGGTTGCCAGGTGACTCCTCCATCGACCGACACCTCGACACGCTGGATCCCGCGCGTTCCAGCAAAGGCGATACCACCGACAAGGACCTCCTGCCCGAGTGTCAGAACGCTCCCACCGCGGGGTGTATCGATGCGCGAGTGGATCTGGACGATCGCACTGTCGCTCCAACCGCGTTGTTGCCAGTACCCGAGGTAGTCGAAATCGACCAACTCGATCTCGGTGATCCATTTCACATTTTTCATGCCGTAAATACCTGGCACGACGAGTCGCAGGGGGAAACCATGCTCACGCGGGAGAGACTCGCCATTGAGGCCATAGGCCAAGAGCACTGCGGGGTCCAATGCGACCGAAAACGGGATGGAATCCGAATAGTCATCGGCTGCCCGAAGCACCACATCCACCAGTGGATCCACCGGTTCCGCCTCCAACAAAAGATCGCGCAAGCGCAGACCGATCCACTCGCCGGTACTGATGTACGGTCCCCAGACATCATTGCTGATGCACTCGAGCGTCGAAATCATGCGCACCGCTGGTCGAGCTCGCAAGGCCGCGAGATCGAGCTCCAAGGGGCGACGGACTCGTCCGCTGACCCGCAGCCGCCAGCGAGC